>DATEGR010000480.1:0-7367 GCA_035279985.1 Verrucomicrobiia bacterium | reverse complement strand
CGGTCCCTGGTTCAAGAAATTTCCCGGCATGACGGTTTGTGGCGACGGTGAACTCATCAAGACCTTCCTGCAACCCGGCCAGATTGCCACCGGCACGGAATTACATTAACAAACTCACGGCCATCGCCCTCTGCCGCGACCGACAAATTTTAACCGCCGATGAACCCAGATGAACGCGGATTACGGCAATTTCCATTCGCCACGACCGATGTGAAGCAGCAAACCGGCATCGCGGAGAACCTGAAGCTGCTGGCGGATTTTATCTTTGATGTGTTTGTTATCAGGATGAAGTTCTTCCAGCTCGCGGGTGAAGGCGTAGGCGTCCGAGGTGGTGAAAGTCCCTCGCCCATCAGATGGGAGAGGGTGGCCGGCAGGCCGGGTGAGGGACAATCGTCGCACGATGTTCAGCACGTCCAATGTCCAGCCGCGTTGGTTGACGGGAATTTCCTTTAATGGTTTGACGCGCTTGAATTGTTCGCGGACTTCCTCCGGCGGGATGATGACCGTAGGACAGGCGTCGCGCCTGTCTCTGACTTCAGAATTTCTGCCAGAGAATTTCAAGATGGAGACAGGCGCGACGCCCGTCCTACGAGGAGGAGACGTAATCGTCCGCACCAGGAAGATTCGTGCCTCGGCCGGAATACGATTCAGGGAAAAATTACAGCAGGTTTCCTTTTTGCCCGGAAACGCGCCTGCCTTGTGGCGCGTTTGCGGATGAAAAAAGGCAGCCCAACCGGCCCGGCGGGCGGTGGGCGACAATGGCTTCCGTTTGATGATGGCGGAAGGTGGAAAGGCAAAATGCGGCACCAGCAACAGATTTCTCACCCGCCATAACATCCCCTCGCCCCGCGATTGAGCGGGGCGAGGGACAGGGCGAGGGGATTTGATTGGTTTTTCCCCACGACCCTCATCCGGTCCCGCCGCGTCGGGACCACCTTCTCCCGCTCCCGCGAGCGAAGGAATTATCTCATACTGCATGAAGTAAAAACTGGGCAACTCGTCGTTTTGAATGGCCTGCATCATGGCGCGGTATGCGCCGTCCGTGATGGAATCGCCGATGCGCGATTTCTGGCTTTTGAGCTGATACCAGAATCTGCAGTTGGGGCAGGAATAATCACTGGCCGGATGCCCCAGCTCCAGCCATGTCAAGAATTGTCACTCATAGCCGATAGACTCATTTCCGACAAAACGGTGCAGTATGCGTCATGCAAAAGCGTGACTCCATCCTGCTCTCCTTTGGCCGGAGCGTAGCAAAACACCGACAGACGAAAGGGTTTTCACAGGAGGCGCTCGCGGAAAAAGCCGACATCGATCGCACTTACCTCAGCGATATTGAGCGTGGTGTTCGCAATCCTGGCATTAAGAACGTAATTCTCATTGCAAAAGCTTTAGGGATTACAGCAGCCGATCTTTTGAAGGGGGTCGGGCGATGAGTAAAACGCAGAGCACGCGATTCAGGGTTGATTCCCCTTTGAAATCAGAAGAAAGCCCGTCTTCCACACCGGCGCGGCCATTTATAAAATGGGCCGGTGGAAAACGATGGCTTGCCGCTCACGTTGAAAAGATAAAGCCAAAAGCGTGGAATGGCCGGTATTTTGAACCATTTGTTGGTGGTGGTGCGCTTTTTTTCGCGCTACAACCCAAAAAAGCAACATTATCCGATGCGAATAAAGAACTGATTGCGACGTATCTTGCCATTCGGAATAATCCCGACGACGTAATCCAGTTATTGCAATCTTTTCCTTTCGGCAAACGCTTTTTTTATCGGTTGCGCGACCAAAATCCCCGTGCCGGATTTACAATTGCAGCGCGGTTTCTTTATTTGAATCGGACATGTTGGAACGGGCTTTATCGTGTTACAAATCAAGGCAGATTCAATACGCCGTTCGGGCGCTACGAGAACCCGACGATATGTGACGAGGAACGTATTCGGACCGCGTCGGAGCTATTGAAGCGCGCGCGTTTGTTTGCTGGAGACTTTGAAGTTCAAGCTAGGAAAGCGAAGGCCGGAGATTTTGTTTACTTTGACCCACCCTATATCACGGGACATCAGAATAACGGTTTTCACAAATACAACAGCCAGCTCTTTTCATGGAAGGATCAGGAACGGCTGGCGAGGCTGGCAATTCAATTAACAGAAAAGGGTGTTCATGTCCTTGTCAGCAACGCAGACCATGATTCTGTTGTCCGACTATACGAAGGATTCCGATACCACCAAATAAACCGTCTCAGCTTAATTGGTGGGCAGATGGAATCGCGTGGGGTTGTGACTGAAGCACTACTTTCAAATTACAAATTCCAAAAAAACTGGAGGCGCCCACATGACAAAACCACCTGATCCGTTACGCCAAATCAGCCCAGACGCTATTCGGAAAAACTCTGATAATCCACGCCTGATTTTCCGGGAAGATGAAATGACGGAGTTAATGAATTCCATTCGCGAAGTAGGAATAAAAGTGCCTCTCTCTGTGTATGCGGATGGGAACAGATTCGTGCTTCTCGACGGCGAGCGTCGCTGGCGCTGCGCCAAACGACTGAATCTGCCATCCGTTCCCGCTCATGTGCAACCTAAGCCAACGCGCTTGGAGAATTTGCTCATGATGTTTAACATTCACAATGTTCGCGTTGACTGGGATCCAATGCCGATGGCGTTTAAGCTCGCTGAAGTTCGCGACATGCTTCAGCGTGAGGGAAAACCGAACTCGGCGAAAGATCTCGCCGCGATCACGGGTGTCCGCCTTGCGTCGGTCCGGCGCGCATTCGAACTCTTGGAGCTGCCGAAGCATTATCAGAAACTGATCCTCAAAGAGGCGGAGAAACCACGAGAACAACAACGCATTACGCCCGACCTATTCATAGAGATCTTCAAGTCGTTCCGGGCTGTTGAGAAACACACGCCTGAAGCGTTGGAACAATTCTCAAAATCGCAATACACCGACGCACTGGTTAAAAAATACCAAACAGGTGTGATTGACAGCGTGGTGGCATTTCGTGAAATCAGCAAAATTGCGCGTGCAGAACTAGCTGGCGTCAGTAAAGAGGAAGCAACTCCAACCATCGTCAAATTGGTGAAGGAAAAGGGTTATAGCATTAAACAGGCGTTCCGTGAAACTGTCGAGTCAGCCTATGAACAGCGCGATTTAGTTACGAAGCTGACAGGGTTGTGCGAAAAACTCGCAAAATACAAATCGTCCAAACAACTGAAGGATGACGTTCTCACCGCGCTGACGGAACTTAGAGCCGAAATTGACCGGCTCCTGAACTCGTGAGGTATGAAATTTGATTTCACGCCCGAGGAAGCCCAGCCCGTAGCTGTAGCTGTTGCAAAACAGTTGAAGCGGCAGGGAATGGAAATCCGATGTGAGGTCGAACCGTTTGAAGGCGCTTCTTACCGGCCAACATTGGTTGCAGTGAAGTCGGGTCTCACCATTATAGTCGAAGCGCAGGGTAATCTCGACTTCCATAGAACTCTCGCGGGTTTTGCCGCTTGGTTGGCAGCAGGCCGTCGTTATGTCAGGTTTTATCTTGCGACAACAGAACACTGCATGATGCATGGAACAACGCTTGCTGAAATTAAGGGGCACGGCGTTGGTTGGCTTGTTGTCCAGGACATGGGCAGCGTGATCGAATCTTTACCAGCGCGCAACCCTGCTTTAGTTGTTACCCCACATCCAGATTTGAGATGTGGCGATTGCCAGCCAGAAGTGCGCTCGGCTTTGATCAAATTTAATGAGATAAACCGCAAAGATGGATTAAGGGACATGTGCGAAATAGTGGAACGAGAAACTGAGGACTTGGCTGTTATCGGCGCGCGGAAAATCCTGCTGAAAATGGACGAGGCCGCCGTCAGAAATATGGACTGGTCTGGTCAAATTAACGTGCTCGCTTCGCCTCACGCGTATAATGCCGGACACAAACCCATTGTTGACGACCCGCTCAAACAGGACCTTCACTCGTTCAGAGGAGCTCGTAACCTCGTTGATCACCCAGTCAGGACCAGACGAGAAGACAAGAGGAGAGAGCTTCAGTTTGCCGACCGGATGATGCAAGGGTCTCGCCTCGTGGCCGAATTGGTGAGACTCAAGAGGAAAATACAGTAGTTTATTTCACCCGAACGATTTCCGTCACGCAGCGGACAACGTCAGTCGTTTCGCGTTTCTTGCTGGTCAGGGCGTGTGACCGAGCATTATGGCTCAACGCCGATGAGCACCAGCGGCACGGCAGGGACGCCGCGACCATTCCGGATGATGTTGTAAAGCTCCCCTTCATAATAACCCGGCCCGGACGACATGTTGGATTGGAGCGACTTCATGGCCAGAATCTCAATGCCGACATCAATTTGGTCCCGGACGTAAAACGCGAGGTGTTTTACAAACAAATCGTAAGCAACGAACGAGTATTTCCCGAATTGCACCTCAATCGCCACACGGTCCTTTACAAAATCGGTCTGGTTGTAGCTGAAAATGGGTGTCTCTCCGGCTGCTTCAATTTCCGTTTTTTGCTCCTCGGCGGATTTAGAGAGTGTTTGCCGAATCAACCGTTCGCTCTTGGTGACCCAATATTTCACCCGGCTTTCAGACCAGTCCTTTTTGGCGAGCAAGCCCGAGAACGCCTTGTTCATATCTTTCGGACTATAGAGGACCTTTCCTACCATGCCTTTTTCTTTGCTGACTTTGGTTTTGCAGGCATTACCGTCCACTGATTGAATGACCTGGCGTACTTCGCTCCAAAGGCTTTTCTTGTGAACCAGCAGATATTCCAAGCCGTTCAGATGCGAGTAAGTTTGGACGATTTTCATTTGCGCGCGCGGTATGGGGCAGCCTTCTCCAAAAGAGCCATTTGATCAATGTTCTTCTTCTCGGTCAGCCAAGGCGCAGTCAAAATATTCTGCCCTGCATCCTTTGGGTCGAAAATCGGCCGGTGCATCGGCCTGACTGGAAGCTCGCCATCAGCCGCTTTGTAAATTCTCGATTTTGCCGTCTCAATGTATTTGTGAACCACCTCTGCACCGACACCGCGTCGCTGATGGCGCACCGCTGCGATGATGGAGGTTCCAGTGCCAAGAAACGGATCCAAAACCCAATCTCCTTCCCGCGTGAGTGCCAGCACCAATCGCTCAATCAACTCAACGGGGAACTGGCACGGATGGCTTGTCTTTTCCACATGGTTGCTTTTCACATTGGGAATTGTCCACACATCTCCGGGGTTTTTCCCCAGCGGGTTGCAGGAATACTGGCCGGCTTTTGGCCCCTTGAAATACTTTTTACCGGGATATTTCTGCGGCACACGGATGGGGTCCAATTCAAACACGTAGTCATCTCCTTTGGTAAACCACATGATGGTTTCGTAACGCCCAGAAAGGCGGCGCGAGCAATGAAGACCGTGCTCAAAATGCCAGACGATGCGGTTTCGCATCTTCAAACCCAAATCGGCGAAAATGGGATATAGGAGTGAATCCAACGGAATGATCGCCCCGTCATCAACATAATTGCCAACCTGCCAGCAAATGCTCCCGCCATCGCTCAGAACCCGCACACATTCTGAAATCACTGCCTGCTGTTGGGAGATGTAATCGTCTAGGTGCAGGCGACTTTCGTATTCCTTGCCCAGATTGTAAGGCGGAGAGGTAACGACCAGTTGAATTGCGCCCGCCGGAATTTCCCGGAGTATCTCGCGACAGTCACCTTCGAAAACGACCGCCCGAGCGTTTGGTTTGAAGCGTGGCGCGATGTTAAAGCCGTTGATCATTTTCCTCGGCAAGTTTAATCCAATACCAACACCCCGCAAGCGGTAAGAAGAAATTCAGCGTTAAACTGATTTCAAACGGAAAATTTGCGTTTCACAGCGGACGATGTGCGTGGTTTCTCGTTTCTTGCCGGTCGGTGTCTTTGCCCAGGCTTCCTGCAGGCTCACGTCCACGGTTGTGTGCACCACCGCGCCGCGCTCGACATGGGCGCACGAAAGGAACACGAACTTGCATTCGTGGAAAATGCGCTCGGTCTGGATTTCGGGCACGCCAGCCATGTCGTGTGATCCATTGATCGAATCCGGGAAGATCGCAAGATCAATTTGTGATTCGTTGGTAGGGTCGGCGCGCTGCGCCGACCGGACGCCGCAGCGCGGCGTCCCTACCATGTAAAATTCCACCTGGACGCGGAAGTGGCGGAGCCAGATTTCAATGATTTCCCTGTCCACCCGCTTTGCCGCGATTGAAATATAGGCCAGGTCGGCTTCGACCCCGACGCAGCCGCGTTTGAGCCGGAGGCTGACGACAGCCGTCGTTCCACCGCCCAGAAACGGGTCCAGCACCAGGTCGCCTTCGTTCGTCGAGGCCAACAGGCAGCGTTCGATTAATGCAACTGGTTTCTGAGTAGGGTGCTTTCCAAACTGTTTCTCCTCGGTGGTCGGTGTGCCGATTGTCCATACACTGCCAGGCGAGGATGGAGGATGGAGAATAGAGGATGGCGTTTGAGTTCCATCTTCTATCTTCAATCTTCCATCTTCGTCGTCGACGTCACGCCATACTGTCTTCATTTGCTTTCCCGTGACGCGACGCATTTCCTGGTAATTGAAGATGTGTTTGCTTTTTGCGTTTTTGGCGGCCCACAACACGGTTTCCGTCGAGTGCGTAAAATAACGGCAGCTCAAGTTCGGGGGTGGATTGGGTTTTTCCCAGGCGATGTCGTTCAGAATCTTGAACCCGAGTTGTTGCAGGGCGTAGCCGATGCTGAATATGACGTGGTGCGTGCCGGTCACCCAAATCGTGCCGTTGGGCTTGAGCACGCGCTGACAGCGGCGCAGCCATTCGGTATTAAATTCGTGGTTCAGTTCCGGTCCGCGTGAGACGTCCCAGTCGCCCTTGTCCACCTTGACCATTTTGCCGGCGTGACAGGTGATGCCGCCGTTGGACAGGAAGTACGGCGGGTCGGCGAAGATGGCGTCGAAGCGGCCTTCGGGATATTTGGCGGCGATGGCGTCCAATAATTCCAAACAATTTCCATGATAAAGGCGGATGAAGGGATTGTCGGAGGTGTATATCAACCGTGGGACGGACATCTTGTCTGTCTCCATATTTACTGATGTATCGGAGGATGGAGACAGGCGCGACGCCCGTCCTACGATGTTGCCGTCTTCGCGCAGTTCGAAGTGAGCGGGAGCGATGAAATGCGGGTGGCGGAATTCGGAGGACGGATGTCCGACATCTGACTTCTGGCTTCTGACCTCTGTCTGCCGGCTTCGGGGCCTGGGCGGCGGGGATTGGTAGAAGGATTTTGGTTTCCGACTTCTGACTTCCGGCTTCTGATTTCTGGCAACTGGCGTTTTGGACTTCTTCGGCACGCCCAGATCAATTGATCACATAACCCGAT
>DATEGR010000479.1:0-7395 GCA_035279985.1 Verrucomicrobiia bacterium | reverse complement strand
GAGATTCGTGCACTATGGCAGAGTCGCCAACGGTCGTGGCGAGCTGCGCCCGGTGTTCTTTTGCGGCCAAATAATTTCGTGCGATTTCCGCCTCCATCAAATTTCAGCGCGACAAGCGCGCCCGTCGTGGTAAAAATAGCGCATGGCCTTCCGCATCCATGAAAGCGTTGTGCGCGGCGAGATTGACAACCGGGTCAAAGGGGTTGTGCGCGGCAAAATCTGGGTGGAAGGCCGGGCAGAGCCGGTGATGCTCGAACTCAAAGGCAACGCCTGGCCCGACCTGGCCGGCTGTTTGCTCACTTTTGTCAATCCGCAAAAGCGCATTCCGCATCAGCATCTGGCTTCGTTGCGTCCGATTCAACGCGGCACGATTGGTGATCTGACCGCCTCGCGCAAGGTGCGCGTGTTCGATATTCCGATGCCGGAAGCTTACCTGATGTGCAAGCGCGGTGAGAAACCGCCGGAACACATGGCCAATTCACTCTACCTGGAATGGTTCAGCGAGGCCAACGGGCGGGTGGTCATTGAGAGCGCGGATTATGAGCTCACGATTTCCGCGCCGGAATGGCGGATGACACCGGAGGAAGAAGCGGAGCGCGCGAAACACGCCGCCACCGGCATGGATGATTTCATGCGGAAAGCCACCGAAGCCATCGAACAACATCAGCGCGGGCAGAAGGACCCGGAAGCAGAATGGGACGAGCACGATTATGAAAAGTTCATGAAGGAATGCGACGCGCGCACGGACAAGTTCATGGAATTGCAGGATAAATACGGCGATTCGCCCGAAGCCGAGGAAAAAATCGCAAAAGAAATGGGCTGGTTGCGCGAGTTGACCGAGGGGGAAACCGAAGCCGAACGTCAGCACCTCGAGGAAATGAATCGCGCGTGCGAAGAGGCCCTGAACGAACCGCCGCCCGAACCCGAGCCGCACCGTGAAGGGATTGACTGGATTCGCACCGCCGGCGGCGATCTCCGGCACCCGCTCCAGCACAGGTGCTTCGAGAGCGCGTTGCAGGTCTGGCACGAATGTGATGAGTTGGGCCTCGCGGAATCCGAGGACAAGGATTTGCAGCAGTTCATCTTTGAATTTCAAACCGCGGGCGTGAAGCTGGGCGGCGCGTTGGACGGCATTGCCCGCGGCGAGGGCTTCAGCGACCCGGCTTTCACGGTCGCTTACCTCAAGCGGGCGCTTGACCATTTGCACAAAGCACAGACCGGCCTCGAGGCCGTCGCGCCGAAGAAACTGTTGCCGGAGGAAATGGTTGCCGGGGCGCGGAAGGAATTATTCGAAATCCGCGAGGGCCTTTTGCAATTGATGGACGAATTTCGCGGGCGCAAGTGAATGCCGCACCACCAGACCGGACCGAAATCATCCGGGCCACCGGGGCGGATTTGCCGGCTATTGCCGAATTGGCGGGCATCATCTGGCGGGCATGCTATCCCGACATTATCAGTCACGCGCAGATTGATTACATGCTGGCACAGATGTATGCGCTCGGCACCCTCGGTGAGGAGATTCGTTCGCAAAGTGTCCGTTATGACCTTCTGCTTGTGGATGGCAAACCGGCCGGGTTTGCGTCTTATGGGCCA
Organism: Verrucomicrobiia bacterium; assembly: GCA_035279985.1. GTDB lineage: Bacteria > Verrucomicrobiota > Verrucomicrobiia > Limisphaerales > UBA11358 > UBA11358. The sequence goes on along the minus strand of DATEGR010000479.1, from coordinate 5,802 downwards.
ACCTCCAAACCCGGCGCGATGAAGCTGCACAAGCTCTATCTGTTGCCCGAACTGCATGGACGTAGGCTGGGCAGTTATATGTTGCAACACATCGAGCAGGAAGTCCGTATGGCTGGAGCGCGTCACTTGACGCTTTCTGTGAACAAGCGCAATGCCCAGGCCATTGCCGTTTACCGAAGAAATGGTTTTGTCATCGCCGAATCCGTGGTCACGGACATCGGTGGCGGGTTCGTCATGGACGATTACATCATGGCAAAGAGCGTGTCTGGAAAATAGTAGCCGCCGACGTAAGGAGATTCAGAGCCTCAAAAAGAAGCGGCACGAGGCCAATGAACTGTCCAAAACGCCAAAAAGCCGCTTTTTTTCGAAATCCATAACCAACCGAATTGCAGCAACTTACAAAACCGTTCATTGGCAGGCTCATTCCCTATTCGACTTCGGGAGATTTGAGCTTCGTCACCCCGGCTTCTACTGAAGAAAATGGAACTTCCAGGCCCACCCTAAGCCGGAACGATGCCGTTGGGCGGCTGCCAAAGTAGCGGCGACGCCTCGTCGCCGGCAGGTGAACACGACGCCCAGGTCGCATGTTTACACGCACCGAATGGTTCACTGACAGGAGGCCGGCGACGAAGGGGTCGCGGGCGCGTCCAAGCGACGCGGCGTCGCTTCTACCCTGGCGCAAACTGAATCGTACCGGCTAAGGGGTTTCGCCAAGCGGGAGGGGCGCCTTGATGATGGGCCGGCTTCCCTGCGGTCGGGTGGTCCCTGAATACTTTCCATGATACGCCGTCAGGAAATAGATTTGCACGAGTACAATCACCGCCGCCAATCCGCCCCAGAACAACTGCCATTGGGTGCCGCTGGTTTGCGTGCAGGCGTTAAACCACCAACCGGTGCCCAGATAACCGATGAGGTTGCCGACGCCGTTGGTCATCAACGCCATCATGGCCTGGGCCCGCGCCCGCCATTCGGGCCCCACCCGTTCATTGATGTAAATCTGCGCCGTGACGAAATACAGGGTGAAGGACAGACCATGCAGGCTGGTCCCGGCCAGCAACCAGACCTTGCCGTTTACCGCGCACAGGACGAAGCGCAATAATCCGAAGCCAAGTCCCGCGACAAAAATCCATTTCAATCGCCACCTCAGGAACAGCCCCGCCAGCGAGAACATGGCGATTAATTCCGTGGTTTGCGCCAGTGTCATCCAGGCGGAGGTGTGCCGGAAGCCGAGTTGTTGCAGGTGCAGCGGGGTGAAGGGATAAAACGCGGCCAGGGGAACGCTGAACAACGCGGCGGTGATAAAGACCGCGCGATGATCCCGGTTCTTCATCAACTCGAGTGCGTCCCAACCGAGCCGCTGCCGCAGCGTCGGGCGTCCGGCGGATTCCGGCGGGGGGACGCTGGGTGACAGGAAGGTGAACGCTGCCAACACCAGCCAGACTACGGCGCAAGTGTATTCCGACAGGGTGGAGGCATCGGCATTCAACGCGCTCACCAGCCAGCAACCGGCCATCCAACCCACCGTCGCCCCGGCGCGGATCGGTCCAAACTGGCGCTGGGAATCGTGCAGACGCGAAAAGACGATGGCGCTCACGATGCTGCCGGTGGGTGCGGCACAGAGCGCGTAGATTTGCACCAGCAACAACACCAGCCCCGGCGACCAGCCCTGTTTGATGCTCCAGGCGGCGAGCGACATGGTGGCCGCGCTCGCCACGGACAGCCCGCGCAAGACGGCGACGGGCGAGGCGTGGCGGTCTGCCATGGCGCCGAAGATGAGCGGTGAAACCAGTGCCGCGAGGGCCGAGGTGGCAAAGGCATAGGGCGCGATGCCCACCAGATTATGCGCCTTGAACACCACGCTTAAAGGCACCATCCAGATGCCCGTGGCCATGGACTGGATCAGGAACAGCACCGTCAATTCGCCATATTCCGTCCAACGGATGGTTCTCACGCGTAAAACTCCTTCGCCAGCAGACCGGTCAACTGATGTACCGCCAGCTGCAAATCGGCCAGTTGGTCGAGTTGCGCCTCCGGCAGATTTCCGTTCTCGGCGGCCCGTTGACAGCGTTGAAACCGTCGGCTGAGCGGCAAACGCTCATTATTGAAACCGAGTTCGGTCAGTAACTTTTCGACTTCGGCGGCCAGTCCGCGGGCCGCGCGGATTTGGCGCAGGGCCTTTTCAATTGTTATGGTTCCGTTACGCACGCCCAGGAGCTGGCGACACTCAAATTTCCGGCAACGCGCCGGGCGTTCCGCATAGATGGCGCAGGCGCAGGTGGCGGTGTTGAAGGCGGGACACGGTTGGGCAACGCGCGAACGGTTGCCCTGGAAAAGCGGGGAAGGGTCGCCCGGCTCGGGCCGGACGTCGGCAAACAGGACGCCGTTGCAGCACATACCGCATTGCAGGCACAGCGCGTCAATGAGCTTGTCCATGGTTGAAATATGACGGCGTATCCTACAGACAGCAGCCCGGATCGGCAATCAAGTCAGCACCCTTTCCCGGCCCCATGCCATCATTTCCCGAACCGCGCCTTGACAGAAGGCGTTTCATTGTTAATCTCGGCGCTCCGTCTAACGGAGTTTTCCCGCGCAGAAGGCGCGAATCAAATTGATTTATGAAACGCCAGTATCAACCGTCAAAAATCCGGCGCAAACGGCAACATGGGTTTCTCGCCCGCAAGTCCACCCGGAGCGGCCGCGCCACGCTGCGCAACCGCCGCCGCGTGGGGCGCAAACGCCTGACGCCCGTCTGATGCGCCTGCCCATGCCCGCCTCGTCCCCAGACGCCGGACGCCGGACGCCAGAGGCCAGACGCCTGAGGTTGCGCCGTTCGGCGCGGCTGCAGCAACCGCGCGATTTTATGCGCGTGCGGCAGCAAGGACAGCGGCTGGCACTGGGTTGCCTCATCGCCAACTGGCGTTCGCTGCCGGAAGGAGCGAAGCCGCGACTGGGGGTCGTGACCAGCCGCAAAATCGGCGGCGCGGTCGTGCGCAGCCGGGCGCGGCGATTGCTGCGCGAGAGTTTCCGACAACATCAAAATGAATTCACGCAGCCGGTTGAATTGGTGCTGGTCGCCCGGAATTCAATCGCCGGGCGAAATTTTGCCGGGGTCGAAAAGGATTTTCTGACAACGCTGCGGCGGGCGGGCCTTCTGAAAAATGACTAATTTCCAAATCCCAATGACTAAAGAATTTCCAACGGCAAATGACCAAATTTCAGCACGCGCGGCGGTTTCCAATTCGTTATTTGGCCTTCGTGATTCTTTAGTCATTCTGGTTTCGTCATCAGCCATTCAAGTCTTGGTTTTCATCATCCGTCTGTATCGCTGGACACTTTCGCCCGTGCTGGCTTTCCTGTTAGGGCCCGCCGGCGGCTGCCGTTTCACGCCGAGTTGCTCGCAATACGCCGTGGACGCCGTTCGGTCGCGGGGCGCACTGGCCGGCGGCTGGCAGGCGGTCAAACGGGTTTGCCGTTGCCATCCGTGGGGTGGTTGCGGGCACGATCCGGTGCCTGAAAAAGAACACCGAATTTCGAATTCCGAATTCCGAATTTGATTATGGACCGCACCGGCATCATCGTCGTCTCGCTCTGCGTCGTTCTGATGGGCGTGTGGTTTGTTACGGAGCAGAAATATGCCTCGCAACTGGCCCGGTCGCAGCCAGGCACCAACGCGCCGGTCGCGGTGCAAACTCCAAATTCCGTTGCTGCGCCCGGCGTCACACCAGCCGCCACTACCACGCCTCCGGCTGTGTCCTCCGGTTTCCTCTTCGATACCAATGTGCCCGAGCAAACCATCGTGCTCACCAATGCGCAGGAACGCTACACCTTCACGTCACGCGGCGGCGGGTTGAAATCGGTTGAGTTGCTCGATTACCCGGAGACCATTTCCGCCCGCTGGAAGCAGAAAACCTCGAAAGCGGGGGTCGCCACACTGAACGCGCGTGCGTCCGTGCCGGTTCTGGCGATTCTGGGCGAATCGAGTGTCATCGGTGACGGTAATTTCACCTTGATCAAAATCGGGGACGGCATTCACGCGGAAAAGGTTTTCCCCGATGGCCTGCGCATCGTGAAGGAATTTCACCTCGGTTCGGATGGATTGGTGAACGTGACCGTGCGGCTGGAGAACACCTCGGACAAATCGTTGCCGCTGCCCACGCAGGAATGGGTCATCGGCACGGCGACGCCGATGGGGCCGGACGACAACACTTTCCCCATGTACGGGGGAACGATGTGGTTTGACGGGGCAAAGGAGCAACAGATTAATTTGTCCTATTTCAGCACCAACACCACGTTTCTGTTATTCTTTCCCCGCACCCCCAAATCCGAATACCGCGAAGGGTCAAGCAATGTGGTCTGGGCGGCGGCGTACAACCAGTTTTTCGCGCTGCTGGCGATGCCGAGGACGCCGGCCGTCCAGGTAATTGCGCGCCCGGTTTACTTGCCGCCCTTCACCAATGTCGAATGGATGCCGGGCATGCCATTGCCGGAGGGCATTCAAACGGCCCTGGTTTATCCGGCGCAAACCCTCGGAACCAATCAGGTGATCGAGCGACAGATTGTTCTGTATGCGGGTCCGAAGGAATACCGGACGCTCGCGCGCATCGGCGCACAATTCCAGAACCATGCCGACCTGGCGATGAATTTCGGCACGGGCTATATGAGCTTCTGGGGCATCGGAACCTTTTTCGCGAAGGCGCTGCTGATCTGCATGAACTGGCTGCATGACGTGACCACACTGGGTTACGGCTGGATCGTGGTGCTGATCACGGTGATGCTCCGGGGATTATTCTGGCCGTTGATGGCGAAGAGCACGCGTTCGATGAAAAAAATGCAGGCGCTGGCGCCGGAGGTAAAGGCGCTCAAGGAAAAATACAAGGACGACCCGCAAAAATTCACGCAGAAACAGATGGAACTTTGGCGGAAACACAAGGTCAGCCCGGTGAGCGGCTGTTTGCCGGCGCTGATTCAGATGCCGGTCTTTTTCGGCTTTTTCACGATGTTGCGCAGCGCCATTGAATTGCGCGGAGCGCATTTTCTGTGGGTGGCGGACCTGTCGAAACCGGATACGCTCTTCATGATTCCCGGCATAAATTTTCCGTTCAACGTGCTGCCATTGTTGATGGTGGGCGTCATGGTGTGGCAGGCGCATCTTCAGCCGCCCTCACCGGGCATGGACCCTGCCCAGGCGAAAATCATGCGTTTCCTGCCGCTGATCTTCCTGGTGTTTCTCTACACTTATTCATCAGGCATGGCGCTCTACATGACCATGAGCACACTGATGAGCGTGATTCAGACCAAGTTCACCAAAATGAACCAAACTCCGGCACCGGCTGCGGCAACTCCGGCATTGACGCCGGCGCCAAAAAAGAAAAAATAATGGCGAGCGCCGCTTTTAATTTACGTTTTATGCCTGCTCAACCGAAAGAAACGCTGGGAAAAATCCTGGAAACCCTTGGTTTTACCGCCGCCATCGAGGAACACAAACTGGAAGAGGGCCTTTTGCTGGAAATAAAAACCGACGATGCCGGCCGGCTCATCGGCCGGCAGGGGCAAACGCTCTCCGACCTCCAGTACATCACCAACCGCCTGCTGTTTCAACAGGACGCCACCGCGCCGAAGGTGATGGTGGACGTGGGTGGTTACCGCACCCAGGCCCGCGAAGCGCTCGTGAAAAAGGCGAAGAACGCCGCGGAAAAAGTCCGGCGCTGGGGCGACACCGTGGAACTGGAGCCAATGACGGCGTTTGACCGCCGCGTGGTGCATCAGGCGCTCAAGGATGATCCCGATGTGGAAACCCACAGC
>DATEGR010000478.1:0-8101 GCA_035279985.1 Verrucomicrobiia bacterium | reverse complement strand
TATGGTGCCGCTTAAGACCAATCAGTATTGTGCAACCAGCGTTACAGTCCCGGCCATTCCCGCAGGGAAGTTAATTGTTTCGGTTGCTGTGTCAAATTGCGTCCAGGCCTTGCCGTTCAGTATTATCGATTTTAGCTTCTTTTCCCCGGGTACTCGAAGACGGAAGTTGGTGGCGGCCTTCATGCCGGAGGTTGGAAAATCAATCTGTACTGCAATGGTGCCTGCTTTAATGTGCGAAACCACCGAGAATCCTACCCGGCCCCATTTCGTTGCTGCGCCGGATACCGCAGTCGTCTTGCCGTCTTCCAGCCAGGTTCTGGGCACCGCTTTGCACAACCAGAGTGTATTCGACTCAGGATCTTCGAACACCAGGAGCCAGCGGGTCATGAGTGCCACCACCAACTGGGAGGGAGTGCAGTAGGGTTCGGCCGGCTTGTCGATCAAGACATTGCGGGTCTCGGGAGCGGTCCAGGTGCCCCGGGTATACTGGTGTGCCATATCGCTATACATCATCAGTAATGCCTCGCGGATCATATCCATCTGAATCAGTCCGTAGCCATAACCGTAGGACAAGAATCCGGCCAGTTCGCCGGTTTTATAGCCGTAGGCGGTCGGTACTCCGAGAATGACGTCATGATGGTTCGAACAGTATGCGAAGATCATTCGGACCTGTTCCCTGGTCAGGCTGCCCGAGTACATCATTTCCATGTAGGCGCGGTAAGAACGATACTGCGGGTCGGTGGGGTCTCGGGGAACCGCCACGTGAAAAGGTTCCTTGACCCCGGCGATACAGGGCAGGATGGTTTCGCCGTCGATCGTGAGGAGCGACCGGGAAATGGCCGTGTCAATATCCTTCCGGAGAGCAGCGGCCTCCTGAACTAAACGTTGCCCCCAGGCCATGAGTTCAGCATCGCCATTTTTCCGGCCGAGCGCTTCCCAAACCATCCCCAAATCCCTGAAACCGCGCGCCGCTTCCGTGCTGTTGGAGAAGTAGGGTTGCATGTAGCGGGCTGGGGCGGGATCGAGGCAAGCGTCCGCTTCACTCCAGCCGGCAATCATGCCATAGGCGGGGTCGCTGGCCGGCAACGTCAAAGCTTTGCTGCGGAGTGCCAGCAGAAGTTTGGTGACTCCATCGATGCGGCTGCGTCGCTTGAGTAAAACTGCCGGGTCACCGCCCAGGTTCGCGTACTGGGCCACCACCGTGAGCATGCGCCCATACTGTCCGGTTTCCGGACCGCGATACAGAATGGACCCGTCATCCCGGACGAACTTCCCGAAATAGTTGTCAATATAGCGTCCTGCCCGGTCCACCAGACCCCAATTGAGCATGGCTGCGGTTTCCACCGTAAAGGTATCCGGAAACCCATCGTGCTCACTTCCCGCGTAGTCCTTGTCGAAGGCGCCATATTTCGGGTAGTCTCCGACCCGGGTCATAATGGCGCGGACCAGACTGAAGCGGGCCATGTTGGCGACGCGCTCGTCAGGAAGAACAATTTTCATGCTCTGCTGCAATATGCCATCCCAGCCACTCTTGAGCTCCGCAAGGTCCGTATAGAAAAGATTCGGATCGTAATCCAGGCGGGGAGGAAAAGGATGGTAAGAATCGATGCAACGGGTCCACTTCAAGGTTCCATTTTCAATCCGACATACGCGATACCACACCGGCTGGATCCGGTTATTTCCATTTGAGATGCGCAGCGGCGCAAAGGCGATCATCTCCGTCCAATTTCCCGGACTTTCGGGATAAACGAAGCGAAGCACGGGCAAATAGCCACCAACCAGCCCATCCCAGACCCGGCCCTGGTCGCGAATCTGGTTGATGGGCGGATAATAGACTGCCGGGTCAAAGTCCGGAGTCCGCCCTCCATAGAGGAACCCCACCTTATCGATGACGTCAGGTGTTCCGACAAAGCTATATGGTAGCTTGATCTTGCGGATCGGCGGAAACACGCGGGCGATCTCCTGGTAATCCGGATCCCCTGGTTCGGAGAGAATCTGGTTGCCCAGGAGGTCTGACGCGCTATTCATAATCTCATCCAGTGTGTGCCCCAGGTAAAGACTTCCCGGATCAGCGGACGTGGGTTCGAGTGATTTCGGAAGGTCGACCTGCACCGCGCGAGTATCAACAAAGAGGAGGTGTCCGTCCTGGTGTGTGAAATCCTCCACGACCGCGTACTTGGGGGATTCAGCGGATTTTCCGGGGACCAACCCGACAAAGGTCCAGGGACCCAGATGCTCACCCAATTGCAAAGTGGCCTTGTTTCCGCCGGCCACGAGTTCGATCTGGGAATTGGCCAGGAAGCGCACGACCTTGACGTCAGGGGGGCGAGGAGTATTCACCTCAACTGCATGAGTACAGAGGGCTGCAAATCCCAACCCAAACGCAAGCAAAACCCTTATTCGATAGCTCATAGTAGACCTTCTCGGAAAGTTCAATGAATACGTTACAAGGTTTCAATCAATGCTGAATCTCTGCGCGCTAGATTCATTTGGAATGACATTTTTGTCAACGGGGAATCTCCCAAAGCCGAAGATGCACCCTGCTGCCCTCACTCTTACAGGCCCTCTGGATCGGGATTTCCCATTTGGTTTCTTGTCCGCGACCAGCGTAGACCATTTTCGCGGTTTTCTTCCCGATTTTGTGGCAGGGACATCGCGCTTCGTCCCGGCATCCGATCACGGGATGCCCGTCCGGTCGGCGCGGCGCACCGCCCCTGGCTGTATTGGACTTTTGGCTTTGGACTAACTTGCAGCCCGCCAGTCGAGGACTTTCAATTGCACTGAGCAGGTACTGTTGAATTGGTTGATTTGCGGCGCGAAGGCGAGATCAAATTTGCCGACTGGCAACGATTTTTCGCCGCCATTCCACCAAACGGCTTCGAGCACCGTGCCGCCGGCAGCGCCGTAGCCGCCCGGCGGCGAAGGGGTGTCCGTCACCCACATTTTGACGTGTTGCCTGTCCGCGCCGATGCGCTGGAGCGGCCGGGCGTGGGCGAGGTTGCGCGCGCAGAATTGCACGCCGGGATTGCCCTGTCCCGTCGGCTTCAAGCGGGACAGTGCGTCAAGCATTTCCAACGTCATTTCATCCAGTCCCACCTCGGCATCGAGGCGGACCAGCGGTTGCAGATCCTCCGCTTTCAATGCGCGGCGGGCCAGCTCATTCAGCCGCTCCCGGAACGCGTTAATTTTATCCGGCTGAATGCTGAGCCCCGCGGCCATCGCGTGCCCGCCATGGCGCCGCAGCAAATCGTCGCACTCGCGCAGTGCCGCCGCGAGATCGAAACCGGCGATGCTGCGGCCCGACCCGCGCCATTCATCGCCTTCGCCGCCGATGATGACGGTGGGCCGGTGAAATTCCTGCAATACCCGCGACGCCACGATGCCGACCACGCCGATGTGCCAGCGCAATTGGCCCTCCACAATGGCGAAATCGCTTTGGGGATTGAATTTGGCGCGCACGGCCCCGGTGACTTCCTCAACGATGCCCCGTTCGATTTTCTGGCGTTCACGATTCCGCGCGTCGAGCTTCTGAGCGAGCGGCATGGCCTCGGCCAGGGTCGAAGCGAGCAACAGTTGCAGGGATTCCGCGGCGGTTTCAAGCCGGCCCGCGGCGTTCAGGCGCGGCGCGAGTTGAAACCCGACGTCGTAAACGCCCAGGACCGGTGGCGATTGTGCGACTTTTTTCAAGGCGACCAGTCCGGGCCGTTGCGTCGTGTTCAACCGTTGCAGGCCGGCGGCAGCCAGAATGCGGTTTTCACCGGTGAGCGGAACGAGGTCCGCTATCGTGCCCAGCGCGACCAGGTCGAGCCAGGGTCGCAAATCAAATTCCGCCGCGCCCGAAAGATTGATTTCGCGTCCGCGCTTGATCAGTGCATGGGCAAGTTTGAAGGCAAGCCCGACGGAACAAAGTTCGGCGAATGTTTGGAGGGCAACGCTTTGTCGCTGCCCTGAATGTCTGGGCACTGACGAAGCAGCGCCCTCCAGTTGTGGATTCACCAGGGCGACGGCTGCCGGCGCCGGCAGCGAAACCTGGTGGTGGTCGAGGACTATGACATCGACACCACGGCCGCGAAGCGAGCGGATGGTTTCCACGGCGGTTGAGCCACAATCCACCGCCAGCAAAAGCGTGACCGGGAACTTTTTGAGGCAGTTTTCAACGCCTTCGGCGCTCAGGCCGTAGCCTTCGTCCATGCGATTCGGCAGGTAAAAACCCACCTGCCAGCCGAGCGCGCGCAATACTCCGAGGAGCAGGGCGGTGGAGGTCACCCCGTCCACATCGTAATCGCCGAAAATCACGAGCGGCTCCTTTTGCTCCCGGGCGCGCAGCAATCGTTCCACGGCCGCGGCCATGGCCGGCAATAGAAACGGATCCGCCAGGTGCTGGAGACGTGGATGGAGGAAGTTCTTGATGGCGGGCGGTTCACTGAAGCCGCGATTGAGCAGGCACTGCGCGAGCAGCGGTGGTATTTTGAGCTGTCCCGCCAGTTGGCCGGCCAGCAGTGGTTGCGGCGGCGCGAGCGTCCAGCGGGATTTCATCGCGCGGCCTTCTTCTCACGCCGGGCGGTGACGACTGACAGCGTGATGGCGACCAGCAGAATCACGGCCACAACCAGCAGCGAAATGCCAGTGGGGATTTTGATTTGAAACCACTGCGGCGATGGGCCGTGTGGTTCGAGCAGCATTTTGGCGCCGATAAAAACCAGCACCGCCGACAACCCGATTTTCAAGTAGCGGAAATAACCAAGCGCGCCGGCCAGCAGGAAGTAAAGCGAACGCAAACCAAGAATGGCGAAGACGTTTGAGGTAAAAACGATGAATGCCTTGCGAGTCACCGAAAATACCGCCGGAACGGAATCCACGGCGAAAATCAAATCGGTGGTTTCCACCAGCAGCAGTACCAGCGCCAGCGGGGTCAGTGCCAGGCGGCCCTCCAACCGGGTGAAAAATTTCCCGCCGATGAAATCGGGGGTGACGGGAAACAGTTTGCGCGCGAGGCGCAACGCGAGATTGTTTTCCGGTTGCAACATGGCCTTGCGCGAAAAAACCATTTTAATCCCGGCAAACAGCAGAAATGCGCCAAACAGGTAAAGCACCCAGGCGAACTCATGAATGAGCGCCACACCGGCGGCAATCATCACCCCGCGCATGACGAGCGCGCCGAGGATGCCCAGGAAAAGCAACCGGTGCTGAAGCTCAGACGGTACGCGAAACCAGGCAAAGATGAGCGCAATGACCAGGACATTGTCGAGCGACAATGAGAGCTCGATGACATAACCGGCGGTGAACTGGACCGCGTCTTCGTGGCCGCGCCAATACGCCATTGCGCCGGCGAACAACATGGCCAGCAAAAACCAAAACGCCGTCCAGGCGAGCGCTTCCTTGAATTTGACCACATGCGCCCGGCGATGGAACAGGCCCAGATCGAGCGCGAGAAAAATCAGGACACAGAGAATGAAGCCCGCCCAATGCCAGGGGGTGATTGCAACGCGGTCCATTTATGAATTACGATTTACGATTTGCGCGCCGACTGCAAATGGATTCGTCAGTCGCAAATCGCAAATCAAGACCTCTGAAAAAGTCCTCATTGACCGTAGCGGCGTCTCGGAAGAGCGCCGCAAACTTCAGGAAATCAATGATGCGGCCTTCTGCCGAAAGCCGCTACGCCTGTTTTGTAGAGCCCTCGAATGGCAAATTCTTACACCTTCGCTGACGCCGTGTTCTGCTGCATCGTCACCTGGGACGCGCCGATAGTGGGACGTTCGCCTTTGTGCCACCAGAGCACGAACGCACTGGCAATGTAAATGCTTGAATACGTGCCGGTGATGATGCCGACCAGAAAGGTGAAGGCGAAATCGTTGATGACGCCGCCACCCCAAATGAACAAACAAAGCGTGGCAATCAGCACCGTCCCGCTGGTGATGATGGTCCGGCTCAAGGTCTGGTTCAGCGCCTGGTTGATGACCTCCTTGAACGAGCCGCGCACGCCCAGCTTCAAATTTTCACGGATACGATCGAAGATGACGACCTTGTCGTTGAGCGAGAAGCCGATGATGGTCAGCAAGGCGGCGACCACGGTGGCGTTGAACTGGCGCCCGGAAACGGCATTGGCAATGCAGTAACAGCCGATGGCCAGCAGCACATCGTGCAACACCCCGACAATGGCGCCGACGGCGAAGGAAAATTCATAACGGAACGCGACGTACAACAAGATGCCGAACATGGACAACAGACAGGCAATGACGGCCGATTGCCGGATTTGCGCTCCCACGATCGCGCCGACCTGCTGGCGCATCTTGACGGCAAATTGCGCTTGCGGGAACTGTTTGGCGAGCGCTTGCTCGACCTTCTGTTCGGAGCCGTTGGAGGTCGTCACGCGCAACGTTTCATTGCCGCCGGTTACGTCCTTTTGATACTGGATTTGGGCGTCCTTCTCCCCGATGCCCATCAGCGCCGAGCGGATTTGGTCCACCCCGACTTTCTGCTGGAAACTGAAGGTCGTGCTGTCGCCGCCCAGAAAGTCCACGCCAAACAGCTGGTTGCCGCGGGCGAAAATGCCGTAGCCCAGTGACAGGACGACAAAGGCCCAGGTGATAATGAACAACGGTGTGGCGGTCTTCATGAAATTGACCTGGGTGCTCCGGATGATGTGGAGCATCGGCAGCGATTTCAACCAGTTGCGGTCGAGCAGGAAATTGAAAATCAAGCGGGTCACGACGAGCGCCGTGAACAGGCTGGCGGCCACGCCAATGGTCAGCGTGACGCCGAACCCTTTGATTTCCCCGGTGCCCTTGAAAATCAGGATGACGGACGAAATCAGCGTGGTGACGTGCGAGTCAAAAATCGTGCCGAAGGCGCGGGCGTAACCGGCGGCAATCGCGCCGCGCAGAGATTTGCCTTTGGCGAGTTCCTCGCGCAGCCGCTCGTAAATCAGCACGTTGGCGTCCACGGCCATGCCGATGGTGAGCACCATGCCGGCGATGCCGGGCAGCGTCCACGTGGTGCCGATGGAGCACATCACGCCAAATAAAATGATGATGTTGGTGACCAGTGCGATGTTTGCAGTCAAACCGGCAATCCAGTAATAACAGAGCATGAAGGCGGAAACCAGAACGACGGCCGCAACGGAAGCGCGCACGCCGCTCTGAATGGAATCCTTGCCCAGCGTCGGATCCACATCGTAGGAGGAATCAATCTTGAGCGGGGCGCGCAACGGATTCTGGAGGACGTTCGCCAGCGACTGTGCTTCCTCCGGGGTAAAACGGCCGGTAATCTGGCCGTTGCCGGCTTCAATGGGACCCTGAATTTCCGGGGCGGACTGAAGCTCGCCGTCCAGCACGATGGCCAGTTGCCGGTGAATGTTGTTGCGGGTGACTTCGGCGAACTTTTTCGCGCCATTATCGTTGAGCGTAAAATCAATCTGCGGTTCGCCCATATTGCCACGAACCACCATCGAGCTCTTTACGATGTCACCGGCCAGACCGTTCTCCGGCCGCTTTTTAACCACGAACTGTTCAATTCGCGGCGGCAGGTTGTTGGGTTGGGGCTCGATGTGTTTGAGCAGTTCATAGCCGGGCGGAATCGGCAGGTGATTGTCGATGATTTGCTGGCTGTCCTCCTTTACCAGCCGGAACTCGAGATACGCGGCATTGGTGATTTGTGCCCGGGCGCTGTCCTTGTCGGCCTCCGACAATCCCGGCAACTGAATCAATATGCGATCGCTGCCGGCCGCTTGAATGACCGGCTCGGCCACGCCAAAGGCGTCCACGCGTTTGCGCAGGACTTCCACCGCCTGCGACAGCGCCCCGGAGACATCCGGAACGTTGGTGACGATTTCAACCTGGCCCGCAGAGTTCGTCCGGTTTTCCGTGGTCTCCAGCTTGGTGATGTCCATTTCGACGAGAAACGACGTGCCGCCCTGGAGATCGAGGCCGAGTTTGATTTTGCCCGAGGCGTCGCGTTGAAGCTGGTTCAGGACGAACGTGTTCGGGTAGAGATGGTCTTTCGCGTCGATGAACGGGAAATAAGGCTGGATGTCATTCGTGCCGATGGCCTCCTGCAGATTGGCGAACTCACGGTTGGGCCGTGCCTTTTGCAACGGGTC
>DATEGR010000477.1:0-4160 GCA_035279985.1 Verrucomicrobiia bacterium | reverse complement strand
GGTGTGTTGATCCTGTTCGGCGCCTTACAAATGCTGCGACTGCGGAGTTACGCCTGGGCCCTGGCCGCCGCCATTTTATCCATCGTCGCTTGCAGCCTGATTGGCCTGCCCATGGGTATCTGGGCGTTGATTGTGCTGGCGCGCCCGGATGTGCGGGAGACGTTTGCCAATGCGGCCCGTTCCGAATCGCCAAAGCTGAACCTCTGGCCATGGGCTTTAGGAACAGCATTGGTGGCCGGCTTGTTCATTCTGATTGCACTGGGGCTGAACCTTGCCGGCGAAACGCGGAATGTGACCGTGAGCGGCACCGTTACGGATGCCGCTACCGGCCAACCCATTGCCGGTGCACGCGTGGACGACAGCCGTAACGGTGCGGACCCGAATAAGGCGCCGGCCCAGAGTGGGACCGATACCGACGGCAACTATGAACTGGAAACGTGGTATGAAGAACATACGATTGCCGCGTCCGCTCCCGGTTACAATTCCAAATCATCCACCCTGCGTACCAAAGCTTTTGGCTCCGAACGGAATGTCAGCATGAATTTCCGCTTGCAGCCCGAATCCCGAACGTCTCTGCCCAACGCGGCAAGCGAGGAACAAACCGGCGATTCATTGCCCAAAGAAAGTGCAATGCAAGTACCACCTGTGCCGCCCATACCTGCGGCTCCGTCATCGGCGACGTCCATGGCCGCCAATGCCGCAGTCGCGCCGGTGTCCCCGCCGGTTCGAATCAAGGCCGGTTCGTTCAAATCCTTCGTGGATCATGACGGCAATCTGTGGTTGCCGGATCGAGGTTTTGCTGATGGTGAAACCGCCGAGCGTCCCCACCTGGCAGTCGTTAACACCAAAGACCCGGAGCTTTATTGCACCGAACGTTACGGTATGACTTCGTTTTCGTACCCCGTTCCCAACGGCCAATACATGGTAAAGCTGCATTTTGCCGAAACCTACGACGCCATCACCGGGCCGGGCCAGCGGGTGTTTACGTTCATTATCGAAGGCCGCGAATTCAAAAATTTCGATATCTGGGCCGAAGCCGGCGGTGCCCAACGCGCCTTGGTCCAAACTGTCAATGTGGAAGTCAGTGACGGCACGCTGAACATCAACTTCATCCCCGGGCAACAAAACCCCGAGATCAATGGAATTGAAATTCTGCCGGTGTCGCTTGCCACTGCTGCCGTTGAAATGCGCCCGCCTCCGAAGGCCACCGAAACACCTGGCGATCCTTCGCTGTCTCCGGGAAAAAGTATCGGCAATCTTTCGACGACGGACCCGTTTCAACAGGATTTCAACGAGACGCTCCCGCTTTCCGCCCGGGGCCGGTTCCACCTTGACAACGTCAATGGCCGGATTGAGATCGCCGGGTGGGACCGGAACGAAGTGGTCATCAAGGCGCTCAAACACGGCAGGACCCGGGAGAGCGTCGAAACCAGCAAAGTTAAAGTGGATGCGTCGGCGGATGAAATCTCCATCCACACCGAGGGACCGCCCAATGAAACCGGTGTCCCGGGAATTTGGTCCTGGTTCAAAAACGGCGAAAACAACAAGGCGACCGTGGATTATGCCGTTCAGGTTCCCCGTCACGCCCGGCTGGCCAATATCGCCAGCGTCAATGGCCGGATCGGGATTGACGACGTGGGTGGCGACATTGAAGCGTCCACGGTTAACGGCACCGTGGAGGTTCAGCATGTGGCCGGCAGCCTGAAACTTTCCACCGTCAACGGCCGGATTGACGCAAAGTTGATTTCGCTGGGCGGCGACCAATCGGTGTCACTCAGTACGGTCAACGGGGCCATCGAAGCCACCCTGCCGGCGAACGCCGATGCGGAAGTCACCGCCGACACTGTCAACGGCGGCATGAGCAGCGAATTCCCGGCGTTGGTTGTGAAAAAGGATTTTCCGTTGTCCAAGCACCTGAAAGGCGCACTCGGCAATGGCGGCGCGACGGTCAAGGCCACTACGGTCAACGGCAGTATCCGTTTCCGGCGCGGCAATGATGCCCCGTGATTCATCGCGCTTGACTCGCATCCGGTGGCCCGTGATTTTTCGCCTGTGAAAATCACCATTATTTTGCTTTGCCTCACATGGGCGCGCATCGGAATTGCCACGGCGCAGGAAATCATCGTGCCGGCCAATCCTATCGAACTTTTCAACGGCCGGGATTTTTCCGGCTGGACGTTTTGTATGAAGGACCATGCCGATCCAAAGCAGACCTGGAGCATTACCAACAACGTCATTCACTGCACCGGCAAGCCAGTTGGCTATCTGCGGACAAAACAAGCATACAGCAACTACGTCGTGACCGTCGTCTGGCGTTTCGTGAAAGTCGCGCCCAAGGCCGACAACACCGGCGTCCTCGTTGATATCCAATCACCCGATCGAGTCTGGCCCCAATGCGTTCAGGTCCAGGGGAAGCACGACCAGCAGGGGGATTTGTTTTTGATGGCCGGCGCCGAGTCCAAGGAACACCGGGGCATGGACGCCAACACACCGTTGCTCAAACACGGTCTCTCAGCGGAAAAACTCGTGGGCGAGTGGAACACCTGCCGGGTCATTTGCGCCGGCAACAACGTGAAAGCTTACGTCAATGGCCAGTTCATGAATGAAACGACCGATTGCACCGTTTCCTCCGGCTTCATCGGCATCCAGAGCGAAGGCGGCGACATCGAAATCCGCAGGATATATCTGGAGCCGCTGAAATAACCGGACAGAACCTGGCTTCACGTCGTCCCTCTCCCATCGGATGGGGGAGGGTGGCCTCCGGCCGCGTGAGGATCCCGCAACTTCACCAGCGTTGCGCCCCAGCCGCCAAACTGCGGATAATCGAGCGTGAACGAAATGACCGCCGGGTGTTTCGAGAGAATCGTGTGTACCGTGCGCCGCAGATTACCAATGCCTTTGCCGTGAATGATACGCACCTCTAAAATGCCACGCGCCTGGCACGCCGCCAGATAATCCGGCACCAAGTCCTTCACTTCGTCCGGCTTGAACGTGTGCAAATCCAGCACTCCGTCAATCGGCAATTGAACCGGCTCGTCCATCGCTTTTAAGTTACTGCAATCACGTTGAAGGGAAAGCATTGCTTCCCCCGTTCTGCGCAATAGCATTGAGCCGTGAAACCTCGAATCCGCCAGGCGAAAACCTCCGACGCAGCGTTCATCGCCGGCTGCAACTCGCGGCTGGCGCTGGAGACGGAACGGCTGCGGCTCGATCCGGCGCGCGTGGCGTCAGGTGTAACGGCGCTGCTGAAGAATCCGGCCAGGGGTGTTTATTTCATTGCGGAGCACGACGGCGCACCCGCCGGCCAGGTACTGGTCACTTACGAATGGAGCGACTGGCGGAACGGGAATTTCTGGTGGGTTCAAAGCGTTTACGTCGTGGAAAAATTTCGCGGCTATGGTGTTTTTCGCGCCCTGTTTGAGCACGTTGAGGCGCTGGCCCGGTCGCGGAAGGACGTTTGCGGCCTGCGGCTTTACGTCGCTTCGCATAACTCTCGCGCACAGGAGGTTTACGCCCGGACGGGAATGAAAAAAACGAACTACCAGGTGTTCGAGACCGAATTTGTCCTCAACCCGGGCGCTTGATTTGCTTTTCCGCCCACGCGTGCGCCTGACGCCTGGTTTTCAATTCACCCGCCAGCGGTTTCTGGCGGATTTCGTCCCGAAACATACCCGATGCCGCGACCGCGAACCAAACAGCACTTTGACCTCCCCGGAACCGGGCGGCGCATGCCAATATAGATATGGGAGAGGCAACCTCATGGCTGGTGCAGGCGGTAGAAACCCATAGGGTCGGACAAGACGACAGGGACAACATACTCATCGCCGATCTGGATGGGCGGGTTGGATACCGGCACCCATGTGGCCGGAGACAAACCGGGCGAAGTTTCGAGCACAAAACCCTGGCTGGCGGCGGGCCAGAAGAAGAGCAGCAAATTGCCTGAAGGCGCCAGTTGAAGCGTAGGGACGGGCACCGGAATCACGGTCAGCACGGCATTGGAACTGACGGCGGTTCCAGCACTATTGCTGACCAGACAACTGAACTGGCTGCCCGAATCAGTCAACTGGACATGATTGGTGGCGTAACTTGACGAGTTGGCGCCCGTGTTGGGGACGCCGTTGCGCCGCCAGTAATAACTGATCTGTGCGGTGCCGGAAACC
>DATEGR010000476.1:0-7854 GCA_035279985.1 Verrucomicrobiia bacterium | reverse complement strand
CCTGGAAGGCGAACCTCTGCCCGGGCCTGAACCTTCAGTTTGGGCTAAACTTGGAATGCGTGATCTCGCGCTGTTCGGTTCGTGCCGCAGGGTGTAACAGCGGTGTCCAGAGCCGCGGGTGCAACCACCCTGCGGCTTCTCTTGCGGGCGAGCTTCACCCTCTCTACCAACAAAGTTGGGCGAGAGGGCCGGGATGAGGTGGACGCTTAAATTCAAATCCCCTCGCCCCAACCCTCTCTCTGTCCGGGTGGGGCAAGTGAGTTGGGAGCGCCAAGCGCCTCCCACGACCTTGTCATCAATTTTTGCGCGTGCGTCCTGTCGGTATCCATTCTACTTTCGCCAACACGTTGATCTATGAACGCCAGAGTATTGTCCATCCTATTCACTGCCCTCGTTCAGTCAGCTGTTTGCTGTTTCGCCGGCAATTATACCAACTTCGACGTGGCCATCTATATTCCGGTGAGCGTGGTGCGCAGCTTCGAAAATCCACAGAAATTGCAGGACGACTGGGACCGTGTCAGCGCCCAATTGAAGGTGGACAAGGTCTATATTGAGGTGCAGCGCAACCGCGATCTGGCCAGCGATGAATTGTTGGAGCGGGTCAAAAAATTCTTCCTCGACCACGGCGTACGCGTGGCGGGCGGCATGGCGCTGTCTGACGGTGGCTTCGGCCAGTTCAAGTCGTTTTGTTACACCGACCCGCAGGACCGGCAGTTCATCCGGAACGCGGCGGAGCTGGCCGCCCGGCATTTTGACGAAGTGATTCAGGACGATTTCTTTTTCAACAATACCAAGACCGATTCCGACATCACCGCCAAAGGAACGAACAGTTGGACCCGGTTCCGGCTCGCGTTAATGGACGACGCGGCGGAAAACCTTATCATCAAACCAGCCCGCACAGTCAATCCCAGGGCCAGGCTCATCATCAAATTCCCCAACTGGTACGAGCATTTTCAGGGACTCGGGTTTGACCTCGACCAGGAGCCGAAATTGTTCGACGGCATCTACACCGGCACCGAGACGCGCGACCCGATCATCACCGACCAACATTTGCAGCAGTATGAGAGCTACGAAATCATCCGCTACTTTGACAACATCGCGCCGGGCCGCAACGGCGGTGGCTGGGTGGACACCTACAGCATCCGGTACCTTGACCGCTACGCCGAGCAGCTTTGGGACACCCTCTTTGCCAAGGCCCCGCAAATCATGCTCTTCGAATGGTCGGCCATGAGCCGGCCGGTTATGCCGGGCGACCGCGAGGCCTGGCAAAACCGGCACACGAGTTTCGACTACCACCAGATGCTGGCGGATTTTGAAACCAATCATCCGGCCGGTCTGACGAATCCCACCATTGCCTCCGTCGCGAGTTACAGTCTGAAACAATTGGACCCATTTCTCGGTCGGTTGGGCAAACCGATTGGCATCGCCAGCTACAAACCCTATCAATCCACCGGCGAAGATTTTCTGCACAATTACCTCGGCATGATTGGCATGCCGATTGAGCTGTATCCGTATTTCCCCACCAACGCGGACCTGGTGCTGCTGACGGAATCGGCGAAGTTCGATCCCGACATCGTCGCCAAAATCAAACAGCAACTGGTCGCCAGCAAATCCGTCGTCATCACCTCCGGCCTGCTCCGCGCGCTGCAGGACCGGGGTATTAACGACATTGTGGAATTGCGCTACACCGGCCGCAAACTGCTGGCGCACGGGTTTTACGGCGGATTCGGCGCCGGCAACGGTGCCGACCTCGGCAATGATCCGAACGCAGCCGTCCTGCTGCCGGTGATTGAATTCCTGACGAACGACGCGTGGCCGCTGGTGCGCGCGATGGGCAATGGCGGCGCCTGCCCGCTGCTGCTCATGGACCGCTATTCCAAAGGCGTGCTTTATGTTTTGACCATTCCCGACGACTTTGCCGATTTATACCGGCTGCCGCCCGCCGTCACAGGCGCGCTCAAGGCCTATTTGATGCGCGGTTTTCCCGTTCGCCTGGATGGCCCGGGCCAGGTCGCACTCTTCGCGTACGACAACCATACGTTCATCGTTGAATCCTATTTACCTGCGGAGACCCACGTGAAGATTTCTGTGCCCGGTGATTACACCAAATTGCGGAACCTGGTCACCGGCGAAGAGATTGTCGGCCAGGCGCCGGAGGAAATGCAAGGTTTTGGACTCCGTCAGGCTATTGGTGAAAACCGCGAATCCTTCAATGTGCATCTCCTGCCGCACAGCTACGAAGTGTTTGAGATGGAAAAGTAAATCGGCGCGCCAAGTTCAGAGCCAGAAGCCGGGTCATGCTCGCTCGCAAAAGGATTCCTCACTGCTGCTTAAGGACAAATTGACGAGAGCCAGGGGCCTCGAAATTTAATGGCGCTTTAGAATTACCGGGCTTATTCACCGCCAAAGTGACCGTGTCATTCTCGAACCGGTATAACCCGTAACTCGTCTTACCGATAAATTGAGAGGCCGAACATTCGCTGATCAAGAGAACGATCTGCTTCGGGTTTGCGTCCTCCCGAAGGGAAAAATCTCCCTTGTACCATTCGTTGGTATCCCCGCCATGGAACTCCCAATGCGCCCCGGAAACGATCAAACTGCACTTGCCCTTCATGTCGGCTCCGACCTCGTCACCTTGCCACGTGCCCTGGAGCCTGGCCGTGTCCGACTTGGTCGGCGCCGAGCACCCCAGCGCCCCCAGTAACACGACCACGCTTATCAAAACGAGCATGTCCGCTGCTCTTTTCATTGATTTGCCATTCTCTGCCGGCTTGCTTTGCGCTGATTCTCAATTTACGTCACCGCTTGATTCGCTGATCACGCGCTTCGCACCGGGCTTCAGGCCCAGGTATATTCCGAGCCCTAACACGGCTATCGCCAGCATCTGGACCAGGTGAAACGCGCCATTGTGGTCGAAGGGAACCCATATCGTGAACGACAGGCTGCTGGCCTGAACCGCCGCCGCCGTCAGATTCAGGAAGATCGCCGCAGCCACGATTCCCGCCCCTTGCAACCGATGTGTCGCCGCGAGGAAGGAGTAGATGGCCAGCGCGCCGGCCAGCGCCACCGCCTCGTACACCAGGAAGATGATGAACCCTCCGTCGAGGAATTCGGTCAGCCCGAAAAAAATGGCTCCCACTCCGAGGCTGCACGGAACGAGACGGCCGGCAACGACACGGCCACGCCAGTCAAAGAAAGCACCGACTAGGAACAGGGCTACCAGAAGTCCCAGGCTCAAGTAGAGCGGTTTCCAGAGCGCAGCGCGCCAGGAATGCGGCATCTCCAGTCCATGGGCCGCGGACCCAAGAAAGGATACAAACGCCAGCAGGCCGAATACCCAACACCATAACCCTACTCTCCAACGATCACCGGTCGGAGTCCGCCACAGATATGCCAGAACGACCACGCACTCAATGGCCAGCACCATATCGGTTGCGCTGGTAGTGATTTCAGCCGGTGAAGCGATCAAATCCATGGTGGGGCGTTTTGGTTCAGTGAACAGTTTAAGCCGGGTTTAGAACGGACGCCTTTTGAGGCGTTACCAAATTACCTTATCCACTACTTTCATGCCTGTCCATAAGTATTTATAACAGGCGAGGCTTTCGCGCTTGAACCGCGGTGTCAATCCCGACATGTTGAGAAATGAGACCAAGGGCGCATCTTGATACTACACCGTCATCGCCGGCGGGAATCGTAGCGCGGGCGTCCTCGCCTGCGGGTTTGGGCGGCGTCTCGCCGCGCGAAGCCACCTCGACCTTGAGTCCTCGCATCGGAACGCCGCCGGAACTCGCACCTGAGACGGCTGCGCTTCGGGAGGGCCAGCTCGAATCGCCTCTCAGGGTTTGGCATCGTCTCGCAGCTTGCGGGCGATGATGTCCAGCGCGCCGGCCAGCCGCTCATGGGCACAGACAAGGCGCCGCAACATTCTTAAAACGAAAATGATGACGGCGATAACACAGGCGAGATAGGCCAGAGCAAATAATCCTCCAAGCGATGCCATAATATTGGGTTGCATGATTTGATACCGGGTTCATTTGTGTTTGATGTTCGATGTTGCCTGATATGCCAAATCCCGCATGGCAGGACATGGCCAGTTTGCGTCTTTGTAATCTGGATTCTCAAATCTCATTTTAGTGCCGCTTTCAGGAGTTCGCGCGGATAGGCGGAGGGACTGAATATCTTCTCCTGGACATTTGTGCCCGCTTGAGCCGGTTCGCCCGGAAACCGGAAGGCGTCAATCTTTTCCGCCAATCCGTGGCCGGGTCGCAGGCCTGCCATGAAGGCGTCCCATTCGTCCCCAGCCTGTCGGTCTTGACTGCCGCGCCACAGGCAATAGCGCGTCAACCCATCACCGGCCAAAATCACCCGGCCAAAATGTTTCTTTTGGAACCGGCCGTCAGCCTGGACCCAACTGGCGTAACAGAAAAACGGAAAATGGGTCGCATTCGTTCTCCCTTCGATGTCCGATTCCCAAATCACCTGCCGGTGCGCCTTGTCCCACCGGCCATTGCTGTGAAGAGGCGGCGCCGGCAGCGACAGCCGGACGGCAAGATGATCGGGTTGGCCGAACAGATCGAATTCAAGCAAATTCCCGATCGCATCGTTCAACACCTCGGACGGCGCCGGTTGCTTAAGGTCGGGATTCAGCTTCTGATCCTCCTCCCATTGCTTGAGTTTCGCGCGGTAAAGCCCGGTACCGGCGAGATACTTATCAAACGATTTTTCCATCGTTGTCTCGTCGGCAAGGAAGGCGAGCGAGGCCGGCACGGGTTCGGTGTCCGATACGCCCATTTTACGCGCCACCAGCCGTTGAATCCGGTGCAACAACGCCGCCGGGTCATCCCCATACACCTCCCGGAACGCGGCGGGGACGTCTCCCATCGTCAAATAGCCGCGTTCGACAAGGTACTGGCCAAACCGGACAATAAATTCCTCGCTGGCGTTGGTGGTGTAGCTGCCGGTCAGCTCGCCTTCCCACGTATACGCACCGAGATTTTTGAGATCGCGCCGGAAATCCACATTCAGAAATTGGTGCAGCTTGTCGTAGCCGGGTTCCTGACCCAGCTCCTTCCGGCTCCAGCCAACGAACAGGTCGGCCAATTGATCGGCCGCCTGGAAACGCCGTTCGGTCATGCCAGCCAGGTCGTCATTGCCCCGGAACCGCTCCACGTAGAAACCTGTCTCTCCCAGGCTGTTGGTCAAATAAGCATAGGTGCCCAAGCCACCAACATCAGGCGGGAATTGGTTGGTGAATTTACCGTGGGCAACGTATCGCAGGCCGTTGTTGGTCAGGCCAGCCGGCGGATACAGAGCGGTAATCGCCTCCAGTTCGGCCGCGCCAAAGGGCTGGTAATTGGGTACGCCGCTGTTTGTGTTCACGCCGTCCTCGCAGTAAAAGACCAGCGTTCGTTCCATCACAGCGCCTTGCGGCTTCAACTCGACAAGGTATTGATTATGCGGACAACCCGTCACGACGAAGGCCATCGCGACCAGGGCAAGAGGCAGGCATTTGGAAAATGAAAGATTCTTCCGTATGAGAATTCCCGTTCTTTTCATAATCGTCCTTCCATTGCGATCCGGACTGGAGTTTGGGCCAGCTGGAATTCGTGATCAGCACTCAGCCACGCCGGACCGGTAATGTCAACCCGGTTTACAGGGAAACGAAGCGGCCAACTGGCAACGGCAAATTCTTCCCCTTTTCCAAAACAAGCCAGTTCGTCAGGAAGCGAAACGGTCGGCCAACATGGCAAACCTTTTCGGGCTTATCGGACTCGAAATGTCGCAACGCACTTTCCTTTGACCATCAGGGGTGATTCAACGGGCCGTCGGTTGCGTCCGGCTTGTTTCCCAAAGAGGGTGCAATAACATTCGAGCCGCCCTTGACCGCCGAACCACCTGCCCCGCGTGTAGGGGGAAGTGTTTGATAGGTTAAAATGGCTTCAGCAACCCGGTTCGAATCTTTGCCACTCGATAATTTGCCGGCGGCGGGATTCAGCGTCCCCGCCGGTGTTGACGGGGCGATCTTGGCGCCATGGGGAATTTGTCTTCCGCCCACCAACATCGCGGTCAGGCCTGAAACAATGACCAGCAAGGCCAACCTTACCCGGGATTTTCCAAAGAAACCCCTGGCTGGCCTGCGGCGTCCGGTCGAATAGGGCAACTGGTTTCTCCGCCGGTCGCGCATGACGCAAGCCCGCTTCCAGTCCTTCCATGCGTCCCACATCAAAACCAGCACGAACACACAACCCAGCAAACCGACTCCATCAAACATCAGGTCGCCAAATAATGGGTGTATCAATCGCAACATATCCTCCTTGTCCGACCGCCGGTTGTCGGCAGTCCGAGTCAGGATATTAGGTGAAGAAGAAACAAAAACTCAACCACCGATTTGAAACAATTCGGTGAAGAATCCACGGTAACAATTTAAGAAAGGCCGGCTTACCGGGTCGTAGCTCGGAGCACTTTTGACGAATGGGTATGACTATGGCCCGCCTTCGCTATGCTTCGGCGCGGCATTCTTCGCCCTCCGCTTTAAAGTAGAAGACTGGCTTGCCGAACCGGAGCCCGCAGCGTTTTACTCCTGCTCTTTGTCTCCGGCCTGCCTTCGTCCTCGCTGCGCTGCGGGCGAAGGCTGGTGGAGCCGAGGGGAGTCGAACCCCTGACCTTCTCATTGCGAACGAGACGCTCTACCAACTGAGCTACGACCCCGGCCAACGTCTGCGATTTTAGTGTCAAATCGGGCCAAGGCAAGGCGAAACAATTGTCGAACACAACCAGCAATCACTACCGGCCTCAACTCCGGAAATCGGTCTGGCCAGTGGTGGGTCGGAATCGAAAGAGGTCTTCACCGGCAGGCGCCTCAATACTATCCGAACTTCCCACAGATATAGAGCGGGGTGATAGCGCGGTAGTTGCCCAAGTTTTCAGATATGGCGTTATATATCATGAATCAACTTTGGAGGAAAAGCGGCTCGCAGGGCGTTTAGCACGGCAAGAACGTCAATAATTTCCTGTGCGATGGCACCGCTCACCGGACTCAAATGACCGGTGATTGCGAAAGTCATGCCGATGATGCTTAATGCCATGCCACCTACCGCACTTTGGAGTGCAATGGCCCGCATTCGGCGACTGATGTGCATGAACTCGTCCACCTTCTTGAGGGAGTTATCCATGACCACGACGCCCGCCGCTTCTGCGGTCACGTCGCTATTGTGTCCAATGGCCATGCCGACAGTGGCGGTCATCATCGCCGGGGCGTCGTTGATGCCATCACCGACATAGAGGGTTTTGGCGGCGGCAGTTTCCTGGCGGACGATGGCGAGCTTTTCTTCCGGATTCTTTTGCGCGTGAATTTCAGTGATACCAACCTGCTCGGCGAGGTAACGCACCTCTGACTCGCGATCTCCCGACACAATCATCACGCGCTGGAACTGATGCTTGGGTCCCAGATGCTTCACGAAGGAAAGGCTCTCCGCACGTGGTGCATCTCGAAATCGCAAAGTCGCTGCATAACGCCCATCAATTGCCACCACGCATTCCAGGCCACCGGCGATTGGCGGAAGCTGTTCAGCCCCCGGAACATTCCTCGCGATAAGTTTGTTGCGACCGGTGATTTGCAACTGATGACCGGAGACGGTTCCAAGCAATCCTTGTCCCGGTTGCTCGCCAACTTCGGCGGCCTCTGGAAGCGAAACCTTAATTTCCTTCGCCGCAGCTAGTGTAGTGTCCAATAAGTGATTGACATTATTGGTTTGTGGGGTATTCTTGGGTTATGCCACGCCATGCTCAGCCCTTGGTCTTGACCGATTCGGAAGCCAAACAACTAAACACCCACGTGCAGGATCGCCGTTCCAC
>DATEGR010000475.1:0-3275 GCA_035279985.1 Verrucomicrobiia bacterium | reverse complement strand
CCCGCTATTTCAAGAAAAAAGGTTTTACCCGCATCCGGGCTGTGGACAAGAAACCGCTCTACGAATGGTATCTCAAGGTGCCGGGCGTCGAAAATCTCTGCCTCGATGTCAGCCACGAAGACAATTGCCACCGCGTTTGCGAAGGCGCGGTGGAGGTGTACCAATTGGCTGCCGACATGGGCGGCATGGGCTTCATTGAACGTTTCCGGGTCGAATGCCTGCGTTCCATCCTCATCAACACGCACATGGTCGAGGCGGCTTACCGCGCGGGGGTGCGCCGCTATTTTTACTCCAGCTCCGCCTGTGCCTACAACACGTTGCTGCAGCAGGACCCGAAGGTCCGCGCGCTGAAAGAATCCGATGCCTATCCGGCCATGGCCGAACGCGGTTACGGCTGGGAAAAACTCATTTCGGAAATGTTCTGCCAGGAATACTGGGCCGAACGCGGAATGAAAACGTTAATCGCCCGGTTCCACAATGTCTATGGCCCGCACGGCACCTGGGACGGTGGCCGCGAAAAAGCCCCCGCCGCCCTCTGCCGCAAGGTCATCGAAGCCATGGATACGGGCAAAAAGGACATCACGCTTTGGGGTGACGGGACGCCGACGCGCAGCTTCATGTACATTGACGATTGTGTGAAAGGCATCGACCTGATCATGCACTGCGATAATTTGATTGCCACGCCGATCAATCTGGGCACCAGCGAACTGGTCTCCGTCAACGAACTCCTCTCCAAGATTGAGAAAATTGCCGGCGTGAAGCTCAAGCGCCATTACGACCTGGATGCACCCCGGGGCGTGGCTGGCCGTAACAGCGACAACACCTTCATCAAGAAAATGCTCAAGTGGGAACCAAACACCCCCTTGGACGAGGGCCTGGCGGTGACTTACAAATGGATCCATGAGCAATACCACAATCGCAAGCAAGGCCGGCGGGTCGTGGAATAACCACCTTACAGCCAGAAGGTTGCTCAAATTTCATCATCCGCGGCACTTGGCGTTCCTGGGTTGAACACCCCAGTTGAAGCCCTGCGTGTATCGCTGGACAATTACCGCAAAGCAACGACACCAATGGAGGATTTATGACAACAGCAACAAAAATCCTGAGTCAGGTAAGTGACGCCAAAGTTATCAAACGTGTTATCAGCGGAGAGGCCGTGGTTGGATACGCCGTGCTGGGCTGTCTGGTGGCCGGCACGATCGGCATCATCAAGGCGATCGGGATGGAAGACATCGGCGCAGCCGCATGTCTGCTGGCTTCAGTCGCAGCGTTCGGCACCGTTTGTTACATCTATTTTCGGAAGCCTTGAGTCCGTCGAGCGGCGCCGTCTGACTTCGCGCCGCGGCCGTATTTGAACAGCAAAGCCATCCCAGCGGGATTTCATCCGCGAGGTTGCGGTTCAACTTTTCGGTAGTGGTACGTTTTGCCATGGTAAGGACGCCGCGCTGCGGCGTCATCGTCCGCGTTCAGCGGACGGAACCTGAACCGCCTTGATTCATCCAGTGTTTCGTTGCGCCGCTGAACGCGGCGCGGTCATCGCAGCGCGGTGACCCTACCTTGAAATTGCAGAACGTACCACTACCAACTTTTCAAGCACTAATCTGTCTCAGCGCTTCGCGCTCACACGCCGCGTATTTCTCGACGAGCCGGTCATAAACGCGCGCGGCTTTCGGGTCCGGACGGACCTCGCTGCCGGGAACCGGATCGGTGAATCCGGCCACCACTTCCTCCCAGCCCGGTTTTTCCCCCGCTTGAACCAGCCAGCCATGTGCCGCCAGCAAGGCGGCGCCGAGTGCGGCGCTCTTGGAAATCTCAATACGCAACACGCGGCAGTTCATCACATCGGCCATCACCCGCAACAACGCCGGATCGTTCGACGCGCCGCCCGTGGCGTAAATACAGTCCGGCTCAACCTTCATCCACTGCGCATGCAGCCGCTTGGACAGCATCTGCGCCTCCACCATCGCGCGGCAGTTTGCCGCAGCGTCCTGCTCATCGAGATCGAAGCGGTGAATGCCGGGCCGGTTCACGCGCGGGACAATCTCCGCCTCGAACCAGGGTAATAAAATCCCGCCATTGTTACCCGGGGGGGTAGTGGCCATCAACTCGCCGAATTCCTTCCAGCTTTTGACACCGTAAGCATCCCGGATTTTTTCGCGTGCGAGCGATCCGTTTTTGAAACAGATCAACGACATGTAACCGCCCGCCGGCGAGCCGAACACGTGGCCTTCGCCGAAATCATCGGTGCGGCAGCTTTTCATCGGACCGAAATACGTGTCGCTCGTGCCCAGGCTGATGGCCACCCTGCCCTGCTTGATTAGCCCCAATCCGACGAGGCTGCCCGGATTGTCACCCGACCAGACCAATGCCTGCGCAGCGGGATTCAATCCGTATTTCTTCGCAAAATAGTTGCTGACCGGTCCGACGATTTTCGACGAATCGGCCAGCGACGGGAGTCTGTGCCGCAAACCCGGCGCGGTCGCCTTGAGCGCGCCCGGATGCCAGACCTTTTTGTGAATGTCCATCAGGTTCATCCCCGCGCCGTCGCCGTAATCAATCGGCGCGATTTGCCCGGCCAGCAGCGACGCCATGAACGAACTGACGAGCGCAATGTGCTCGGTTTGGGCATAAGCTTCCGGGTCGGTCTTGTAAAACTTGCGGATTTGTGGGCCGGTGAACCGTTCGAAAGTATCCGAGCCGGTCAACTGTGCCGTCCCTTGAATGCCGCCCAGTTTCTTCCGAATCTCGGCGCACTCCACCGCCGTCGAGGAATCCATCCAAATCGGCGAAGTCCGGCGCGAAAAAATACCCTTCAAATTTTCCACCAGACTCCTTCCGGGATCCAGATTGGCCAGTGCCTCGGCCGCGCGCGCATTGAGATAAACCGAACCATGCTGCTGGCCGCTGCCGCTCACGGCTAGAATGTCGCCCAGTGCCACGCCATCCTTCCGCATCGCAGCCAGGAGCAAATCCAGCGCCTCGGCCCACATCAACGGCGGGCTGTGTTTGACCAGTGGATCGCGATTGGGCAGCACCCCGTTTTGGGTTTTGTACTGCGGCAACGCCTGGTCGAAGTTCAATGATTTGTCATACACCACCCGGCGTCGCTCATAATCAATCACTACCGCGCTCAGGCTTTGCGTGCTGGAATCAAGTCCGAGAAATAATTTTGCCATGCGATTTGGGCCGATAGTAAAAACTGCAACCGCTCCACCGTCAAGCAAAGCTCATCGCCGATCACATCACGCCGGAGCTGTCAAAGCGCAGGCAAACCA
>DATEGR010000474.1:0-4068 GCA_035279985.1 Verrucomicrobiia bacterium | reverse complement strand
CCCGCATCCAGTTTGGCCGACACGATGCCGATCACGTTGCCCCGCTCATCCACCAGCGCCCCGCCCGAATTGCCCGGCTGGCATGGCGTGCTGATTTCAAAATACCGCGGGTCATCCCCCGCCCCGGACAGCGACGCGATTTCCCCCTTGGCCAGCTTGGGCGCGACCCCCTGCAAACCAATGTCGGGAAAACCGACCGTTGCCACGTGCCGCCCAGAGCCACCGTGCGACTGGCGGCAATGAGCAAGCACGCAAAAGAGCCATGACAATTTCGAATTGCGGCGTTTCGTTTCGTAGGAGTCGAGGTGACGAGACTTATTTCGATTTCCGCTTCTGGATTTTTAATCAGAGACTTCTCACGTCGTCTCCTACATTTTATTTTCCGGACATGTCCGCGCTTCGATCCGACACAACATGTCGCGTCGAGGAAAGCGATGTCCTGCCATCGCACTCCAAGACGCTTCGCCTTCACCGGGTGCCCCGAATTCCGTCAGGTCTTGGACTCCGAAAGTATTTGCGAGTGAACTGCGGCGGCCCTCCGCCGCTGTCAAATCCGTCCCGCATTGCGAGATCCGTATATTTCCCCCGTCGCTTCGCGGCTTTGCGTTTGATTTCATTTCCGAATTGCCGCTTGCGCCATTCCTTTCCGGGTTTAACCTGTCAACATGACCCTAAGGCAAATTGACCTTTGGCAGTCAAGGGTTCCGCTGGGCTTAATTTTGACATCCGGACGGTATTTTCTTTGTGTATGAAAACCTCGCTCATGCTTCTGATGGCCACTTCGGTATTGCTTGGGGGCTGTACCGCTCTGAGTCCAACCACCTCCCAGGTATACCCCGATACGCCTCGGCCGGATAATCTCGCGTCGATCAGAAAGTTGTATGCGGACAATGCGACGGCCCTGAACGTCGGCGACATATCCACCCTGGCAAGGCTCTATGAGGAGGACGCGATTCAGTTTCCCCCCAATTCGCCGGCATTGACCGGCTGGGAGGCGATCCGGTCGGAACTCGAGAGCGAACTCGCGGGTATTAAAGTGGACGCCACCATCGATGTTGCCGAGGTGATGGTCGCTGATGATTGGACATTTGCCCGTGGCACTTATCGGATGGTAACGACCCTCCAGGGAGGGGGTGAGCAGACGGTGGCAACGGGCAACTGGCTGGACATTCTCAAGCGACAGTCGGACAGCTCCTGGAAGATTGCCCGTTCAACCTGGACCATTGAAGAATGAACCGCGTGCTCCGCCGGTTCAATTTGACTTTGCCGAACCGCCTTTGTGAATTAACCTGATTTCGTGGCCTGGTTCACTGACCGTCATTTCTTTCTGCTGGCCGTCGCCGTTTACGGTTTAAGCACGGTTTATTCGGTTTTCCTGTGGCGAAAAGGTTTCCGCCGGGACGATCATGTCAATTACCTGCTGCTGCTTGCAGCGTTC
The DNA here is from genome assembly GCA_035279985.1 of Verrucomicrobiia bacterium. GTDB lineage: Bacteria > Verrucomicrobiota > Verrucomicrobiia > Limisphaerales > UBA11358 > UBA11358. The sequence goes on along the minus strand of DATEGR010000474.1, from coordinate 2,630 downwards.
CTGTTGCACACCGTGGCGATGGTCCGGCGCGGCTTTTCCATCAACCATTGCCCGGTCAACAATCTTTTCGAGGCCACCGTGTTCATCGCCTGGAGCGCCGCCGCCGCCTACCTCGTCATCGGCCTGCTGCCCAAGCTGCGGTTTCTCGGCGCGTTTGTGTCGCCGGTGTTGTTCGCCATCGGCGTGTTCGCGCTGATGCCCGAACTGGACCCGCCGCACGGGCCAAAACCGGAATTTTCCGGCGCGCTGACGAGTCTGCATGCGGCGACCATTTTGCTGGCGTACGGCGCTTTCGGCCTCGGCGCGGCGGCGGCCGGCATGTTCCTGACGGAACAACATGATTTAAAATTCCACAAGCTCCGCGCCGTCCTGTCGTTGCTGCCACCGATTCAGCGTTTGGAAATCGTCACGGGGCGACTGGTGCTCGCCGGTTTCATCCTTTTCACCATCGGTCTCGAAGCCGGTCGTTACCTGCCCCGCTCCGCCGATGCTGGTTACTGGTCGGACCCCAAAGTGGTCTGGTCCATTTTTATGTGGGTGGTGTACTTGGCGTTGCTGGTGTCCCGCCGGCTTTTTGCCCAGTCCAGCCGCCGTTTCGCCTGCGGCATTGTTGCCGCGTTTGTCTTTCTGCTCCTGACTTTTTGGGGCACCAACCTGCTTTCCCCGCTGCATCATCCATGAAAACAACGTGGCAAGTAACAAGTGACAAGTGGCATGAAGCAAATTCGTGCCAGAGACATCCTGTCACCCACCACCTGCCTGCCGCGCCGGAACGAAGTGAAGGCGGGTCACCTGTCACGCGCCTGCAATGAACGTCGTCGTCATCGGTTTGAGCCATCATTCGTCGCCCGTGGAATTGCGGGAACGATTCGCTTTCGCCGAGGCTAAAATCCCCGACGCACTGAGATTGTTGCGTGAGTCAGGCATGGCCGGTGAAGCGGTGATTCTTTCCACCTGCAATCGCGTGGAAATTTATGCCGCGACGACGCTGGACCCTGACAAGGCGTTTGCAGAATTAGCAAAGTTTTTTGCAAAGTGGGGTGACAGTACCGGCGAGTCTACAATTTCTTCTCCCCCTCCTCAACGAGGCGAGGGCCGGGGAGAGGAGACCGTTTTCTCAAGCTCAAATCCCCTCAACCCGCCCCTCTCCCCGCTTGGGCGGGGCGAGGGAGTTCAGTTGTCCGGCGCTGAACTGTACACGCTAACCGAACCGCAAAGTCTGGAACATCTTTTCAAGGTCGCGTGCGGTCTGGACTCGATGGTGCTCGGAGAAACGGAAATTCTGGGCCAGCTCAAACAGGCTTACGCGCTGGCGCATCATCACGGCCACACCGGCGCGCGACTGAACAAGGCTTTTCAACGCGCCTTCCACGTCGCCAAACACATCCGTACCCACACTGACATCCAGCGCGGCAGCGTCTCGGTGGCATCGGTGGCGGTGGAACTGGCCGAGAAGATTTTCAGCTCGCTCAAGGGTTGTGATGTGCTGGTGCTTGGCGCCGGCGACACAAGCGAGAAAACCGCGCGCGCCCTGCTCTCGCGTGGGGCGCAGGGCATTGTGGTTGCCAGCCGCTCATTGGAACGCGCACAAATTCTGGCGAAGGAATTCGGCGGACGCGCGGTCCCGTTCGACCATTGGGCGGCGGAGATCGAAAAAATCGACATCGTGATCAGCAGCACGTCGGCGCCCCACCACATTCTGGATCGGGCCAGGCTCGAACCGCTGCTGAAGGCGCGGAAACAGCGCCCGCTCCTGCTCATCGACATCGCGGTGCCGCGGGACGTGAATCCGGAAGTGAATTTCCTGGAAAACGTCTATCTCTATAACATTGATGATTTGCAGGCCGTCGCCGACGATTACTTGAAACAACGCAAGGACGAAATCGCGCACTGCGAACAAATCATCGCCGAGAAAATCAAACCGCTGCTGGGACCGAAAAATCTTCAACCACGGAGGGACACGGAGGGACACGGATATAAAACGCAGGCCGGCCCGGCTTGAAACCGTGCTCTAGCCGCCGGCGAAGCACCTGGTCCGTAGCAGCCGAGGTAACGAGGCTCAAATATCTTCCTGGAGACAATCATTCATTTGGTGCCTCCTCACGTCGGCTGCTACTGGCTTATCCGCGGTTAAGTTTTCTTTTCATCTGTGTTAATCCGTGTTCATCTGTGGTCAAATAAATGGCTGCAGAACGCCCCATCATCATCGCCACCCGCGGCAGCGCCCTCGCACTGGCGCAGGCCAACCTGATTGCGGCGCAGTGCCGCGAGGCGTTTCCCAAATTGCGCTTCGAGCTCAAAATCATCAAGACCACCGGCGACAAACTGCAAAAGGCTTCGATGGCCAAAAAAGGTGAAACCCTGCCGAAAGGTTTGTTCACGAAAGAACTCGAGGTCGCGCTCGTTAAAGGCCAGGCCGACCTCGCCGTGCACAGCCTGAAGGATTTGCCGACGGATTTGCCCGCCGGCCTGGTGCTCGCGGCCACCCCCAAACGCGCCGATGTGCGCGACGTGTTGATTTACCGCAATGCCGAATTTATCAAAACTCGCGCGGCCGACACTGGTTCCACCGACTGGGCACCGGGTCAGGACGCGTTGCGTGGCTTCTCGCCGCATCAGAAGTTGAAAGA
>DATEGR010000473.1:0-6343 GCA_035279985.1 Verrucomicrobiia bacterium | reverse complement strand
CCGATTCCTGGTCCAAACTGGATCACAGTAAACCGCTCAAGCGGAAGTTTTTGAAGTTAGAAACAGGCGCGACGCCTGTCCTACGCTCCAACGATTGAACGACAGCCTATGTCCGGGCAGCCGGCTTTTTGGCGGCCCAGTCAAGTCGGCCCAGGATGCTGCTGTTCTCGTCCTCGTCTATTGAGTAGGAGACGACGTGAGGAGTCTCTGATTAAAATGAGTCTCGTCACCTCGACTCCTACAAAAGCGGTGCTGGTTTTGGTTTATTGACTTATCCGCGAATTACACGAATTGACGCGAATTGGTTATTTATCCGCGCAAATTCGCGTAATTCGCGGATTCAAAACCGTGGGACAGGCGTCGCGCCTGTCTCCATCTTTTCAGCCGAAATTCAGACGCCGATTCCTGGTCCAAACTGGATCACAGTAAACCGCTCAAGCGGAAGTTTTTGAAGTTAGAAACAGGCGCGACGCCTGTCCTACGCTCCAACGATTGAACGACAGCCTATGTCCGGGCAGCCGGTTTTTTGGCGGCCTGGTCCAGTATCGTTGTCAGCACGCTGTTCGGCACCTGTTCGAACGTCAATGGCTCCATTGAGTATGACGCGCGGCCCTTCGAGAGTGAACGGATAGCCGTGGCGTAGCCGAACATTTCGGCCAGCGGCACATTGGCGTTGACCACCGTCTGACCTTGCTTGGCCTCAATGTTGATGATGTGACCGCGACGCCGGGTGATGTCACCGATCAAATCACCCTGGTATTCGTCGGGTGTGGTGCATTCCACCTTCATGATGGGTTCGAGCAAAATCGGATGCGCTTTTTTAAAGGCGTCCTTGAGCGCGAAAATTCCGGCCATCTTGAATGCCAGTTCGTTCGAGTCCACCTCGTGGAACGTGCCATCCACAATCTGTACCTTCACGTCAATGACCTGATAGCCCGCATAGACGCCGCCCTTGATGGCTTCTTCAATGCCGTCGATGACCGCCGGGATGTATTCCTTGGGAATCGCGCCGCCGACGATTTTATTTTCAATCTCGATGCCCTTGCCCTTTTCGTTCGGTTGAACCTGGACACAGGCATGACCGTATTGGCCGCGTCCACCGGATTGGCGGATGAATTTGCCTTCGCCATCCGCCGGTTTGGTGATGGTTTCACGGTAGGCGATTTGCGGCGCGCCGGTGTTGGCGTCCACCTTGAACTCGCGCTTGAGCCGGTCAATGATGATTTCCAGATGCAGCTCACCCATGCCCGCGATGATGAGCTGGCCCGTCTCTTCGTTGGTGAAACAACGGAATGTCGGGTCTTCCTCGGCCAGCCGTTGCAGCCCTTCGGACATCTTGTCGCGGTCCTGTTTCGTCTTCGGCTCGACGGCCATGCTGATGACCGGTTCGGGGAATGTCGGCGGTTCGAGGGTCACCTCAAAATCCTCGTCACATAGCGTGTCGCCAGTGGTAATGTTGCGCAGACCGACCAGCGCGGCGATGTCGCCGGCGAAAACCTGGTGGATGTCCTTGCGCTCGCTGCCTTGAATAATCATCAGGCGGCTGACGCGCTCGCGCTTGCGCGTGCGCGGATTGTAAATCATGTCGCCTTTTTCGATCTGGCCGGAATAAACGCGGAAGAACACCAGCTTGCCCGCGTAGGGATCCGTCCACAGCTTGAACGCCAGCGAGCAAAACTTGCTGCTGTCGTCGGTCGGGACTTCGACTTTTTGGTCGGCCTGGCCCGGCACTTCGCCGGTGGCCGGCGGCACGTCCAGCGGGCTGGGCAGATAATCCACCACCGCGTCAACCAGGGGCTGCACGCCCTTCTTCTTGAACGCCGAACCGCAAAGCACCGGCACCAGTTCGATTTTGCAGGTCAACCGGCGGATGGCCGCCTTGAGTTCCGGTGCCGTGACCGGCTTTTCGTGCAGCACCAGGTCGGCGATCGCGTCGTCCTTGTTGGAGACCGCGTCAATCAATTCCGCAAGCGCCGCCGCCGCGCGTTCTTTGTGCTCCGCGGGGATTTCCTTCGCTTCAAAATTCAAGCCTTCGTTCACGACGTCGCCCGGACCCCAGACAATCGCCTTCTGGTTCACCACGTCAATGACACCTTCAAAATGGTCCTCGGCGCCGATGGGCAGGAAAACCGGGTAGGCATACGCCTTGAGCTTGGTGCGCATGTCGTTGAGCGCATTTTCAAAATTCGCGCCGGTACGGTCCATCTTGTTGACGAACGCGATGCGCGGCACCTTGTATTTGGTCGCCTGCCGCCAGACGGTTTCCGATTGCGGTTGCACGCCCGCCACGCCGCAGAACACCGCCACCGCGCCGTCCAGCACGCGCATGGAACGCTCGACCTCGGCGGTAAAATCCACGTGCCCGGGTGTGTCAATGATGTTGATGCGATGCGGAATGTCCTTGAACGCCTTGTACAGCGCATCTTCGCCGTGCTTGCTCTGCTTTTGCGTCCAGTAACACGTGACCGCGGCGGACGTGATGGTGATGCCGCGTTCGCGCTCCTGCTCCATCCAGTCGGTCACCGTGTTGCCATCGTCCACGTCGCCGATCTTGTGGATGAGGCCGGTGTAAAACAGGATACGCTCGGTCGTGGTCGTCTTGCCCGCGTCAATGTGCGCCGCGATGCCGATGTTGCGCGTGCGCTCCAACGTGTACTCGCGTTTGGGCGAATTGGCCGATTTCGTTTTGTCAGCAACAGCTTCCATCGTTAAATCCAATAATAAAAATGCCCCCGGGCCTTGCAGCCTTTGGGGCATCGTTCAATTATATCCTACCAGCGGAAATGTGCAAACGCCTTGTTGGCCTGGGCCATCTTGTGCACCTCGTCGCGCTTGCGAATCGCGTTCCCCTGCCCTTGATAGGCCTCCAGAATTTCATTCGCCAGCGCCTCGCGCATCGGCGTGCCCTTCCGGGCGTCGGCAAAATCCACAATCCAGCGCAGCGCCAGTGCCGCTTGCCGGTCGGACGGCACCTCCAATGGCACTTGATACGTCGCGCCGCCGACGCGACGCGCCTTGGTCTCGATGCGCGGCTTGGCGTTGTCCACCGCGCGCTGTAATATATCCACCGGATTGCTGGCCGGATTCTTTTCCGAGATGGTTTCAAAGGCCTTGTAAACAATCCGCTGCGCCGTGCTCTTCTTGCCGCATATCATCACGGTGTTGACCAACCGGGAGACCAAAGTACTCTGGAATTTTCCGTCTTTGGGCACCGGCCGCCTGCTTGCTTGTCGTCTGCGAGACATAGAATTCGTTGATTCGTTGAACCGGGGTTACGCCGCGGGAGCCGCCGGAGCGGGAGCGGCAGCGACAGGTTTGGCACCGGGTTTCGGACGTTTCACGCCGTACTTGGAGCGGCTGACCCGGCGTTTTTCAACGCCGGCGGCGTCCAGCGTGCCGCGCACAATGTGATATCGCACACCCGGCAAATCCTTCACGCGCCCGCCGCGCACGAGCACAATCGAGTGTTCCTGTAAATTGTGGCCTTCATCCGGAATGTAGGCGATGATTTCGTAGCCGTTGGTCAGACGGACCTTGGCCACCTTCCGCATGGCTGAGTTCGGCTTCTTGGGCGTGCGCGTCATGACCTGGATGCACACGCCACGACGAAACGGCGAATTCTCCAAGGCTGGCGACTTGGATTTGTACTTTACCTTACGGCGGCCCTTCCGGACCAATTGATTGATTGTCGGCATTTTCGGTCAAAATCGCTGCAACTATCACCGGCTTTTGAAGCCGGAGAAACGGAACGCGGAATATAGCAAACCCAATCGCCGTTGCAAGACCTATTTTGAGCTTTTTACGACGGACTGCACCCTGGGGCGTTGAGTGTGCGCCGGAGATTTATCGGCGTCAATTCCGCGTTATCCGTGTGTAATCCGTGCCGGAAGAAAAAGGGCGTCCGACTTTCGTCGGACGCCCGGTGTCAACCGATTTCAATGGCGTTCAGGCAGTCGCGGCCTTGCGTTTGCGAGCAAACCCGCCACGCGCGACGAGGGGGGCAATGGCGAGACCGAGCAACGCAAAAAGTGACGGCTCTGGAACGGCGGCGACCTGGGCGTTAACCAATGCCGTCATGCTGTTGAAAGTACCGCCTCCGACCGCGTAGGCCAGCGTGTCGCCCGCATTGAGGAGAAACGGTCCAGACGCAAGCGAGACATCACTTCCTGGACCAAAACCCAATACACTGCCGGTGGCAACCACAGCGTTGTTATGCAAAAGAAACACACTGCTTACTGTGCCGGCGGTATCGATGCCCTCGAACGTTCCCTGAATCAGGTAGATCCCATTGGCCGGAGCGCTGAACTGTACGATGCCGTATTCATCGTTGGGCCCGGCATTCATCGCCAGCATGCCTGGATTGAATAGCGAGATTTCCGAGCCACTGGTGGTTACGGTCTGGGCAGCGGCGGTTCCGTTATGGAAGACACCCAGGAAGTTGCCTAACGGTGGCGACTGCCAGGAATCGATGGCTGGGCCTGGCGATGAGGGGATTGGAACGGGGGCTGTCAATAGGTTAAAAGGGGAGCCGAGGGGAACGGTTTCAAAGCCGTAAGTCCAAACGCCGTTCGGATTGGCGGTGGGAGAGAACTGCAACGACGGATCAAACTGGGCCGAGGCCAGCCACGCCGTGCCGATCACCAATCCCACAAGCACCGCGATGGCGCCATTGTTTCTGATGGGAATCTGCCTTTTGACGCACCGCCCTTTAATGGGCCTAACGCGGGTGAACTGCGATAGCGCTGCGACTGAATACGAAACCAGTCTGGTTTTACCATGGGTTTTCATTTAGATCCTTGCTTTGTTGGTTCAGGGTTGAAGTTACGTCGCGAGAAAGTGAGCAAACCTGGAGCCGACAGAGACGCGGCCTGAACCTTGAGACGGGGTTGGAACAGCGAGACCGAAGACTGTCGTTGCCACCTTTTTGCGTCCAGGGCTTATGTTAAACATAAGATTAACCTATCTCTGACGCTTATATGGTATAGCAAATCAGGTGATGGCGGTCAATTGGTTTCTGAACGTTTTTTCACATTCCCCAACCGTCAAGCAACGGCCATTATCCGTTGGTTGAAAGAAAAAAGGCGTCCGACTCTCGGCAGACGCCCGCGTTAATTGATTTCTGCGGAGCTCAGGCCCGCAACGGATTCTCGGCCGCGACCGCAGCCGCCGGTTGTTCCGGCCCGGGTTCGTTGCTGATTTCCACCCGCGGCTTGAGGCGCGTCTGGCTCAGGACTTGATATCGCGCACTTGGAAACCCATGGCCCCGATGAGAAAGGCGGTGGCGCTGGCGGCCAACAGGGTGATGACCGATTGGAGAATTTGCGGCCATTGCCCGGGTTGTTGAAACACCCAATACCAGCACTCGAGATGATGGGTAATGAACCAGTTCTGGTATTCCTCAAAAAACGGGATGTGCTGGATGACCACATTCACAAACAGAAACGAGAGCGCCAGAATCGTGGCCGCCGCCGGTTTCATGTTGAAACAGGAAAACATGAACGCCAGCGAGAGCAGTGTGACGGCGTTCACCACCATGAATAGATGAGAAAAGATATACAGTACCAGGCCCTGGTCCGGCGGGAACAGGCCGAACGTTGAATCCGGCTGGGGAAAAACAAACATCCCGGTCCAGGGAAAGTAGAGCCTGGCAAAACCCAGCGCGATGACACCCAGCGCCAGCACCAGGACGGCCGCAAAAACAACTCCCGCCAGCCATTTCACCAGTAACAGCCGGAGACGTGAAATCGGCCGCGACAAAATCATCCGCAACGTGCCGTCCTCGGCTTCTTTCGCGACCATGTCGCCGCCCACGAGCGTGACGTACAGCGGCATGAGCAGTGCGATTTGCGGCCACAACATCACCAGAGCCACCGTCAGCGCGGAAATGTAGTCCGCCGCCAGATAACCGTTCTGGGCCAGCAACTGTTCGAGGCGGCTCTGCCAGTGGGTGTATTTGAACATCAACAGCATGACGGCCTGCGCCAGCACGAACGCGCCGAATCCGATGTAGGTGCGCTTCTTGCCGAAGAGCTTCCAAAGTTCGTTTTTAAGCTGGGCGAAAAACATGGTCAGTGCCGGTCAGCCGCGGGCGCCGCGCCCTTCACCAGGTCCAGATAAAAATCCTCCAGGGTCTGTTCCCGCAGCCAGATGCCTTCGACGGGAATGTTCGCCTCCACGAGAATCCTGGCAGCTTCCGCCGTCGTCCGTCCTTCATTCAACATGACGCTTTTTCCGTCCACCGCGCCGGTGATAATACCTCGCTCGCGCAACAACGCCGCGGCGGCGTTGAAATTCGGGGTCTTGAGCAACACGCGCCCGCGGGCCGCCTTGATATCCGCAATCT
>DATEGR010000472.1:0-7158 GCA_035279985.1 Verrucomicrobiia bacterium | reverse complement strand
CGCTCTATCGTGATTCGCTGGCGCGGGTCGAGTGCGAACGTCCCCGTTTTGAGTGCTTCAAAGGCCTGCCGCTGCTGGGGAAGCGCGACATGCGGAATGATTTTCCGCAAAACTTTCTTGCCGGCGGGCAATCGCTCGAATCGTTGCTGGAGCAAAATCTGGTGGAACTGGAACACACGTCCGGCACCTCCGAGGAACGGTTGCCGGTGGTTTTCGGTCGCGGCTGGTGGAACCTCCAGGAGGAACGAGCGCTGCGGTTGAATGGCTTGGTCGCCCGCGTGCTGGACGAACATCCGAACGCCCGGCGCGCCGCGCTGGTGCCGCCGGCCTGTAACGGCCTGACGTGTCCGACGGTCTGGATGTCGCGCGAACAACGGACGCTGGGCCATACCCTGTTCGTAAATCTGGCGCGCATTCCCTTTCTGTTGAGCGACGCGGATCTGGCGCGCATGGCGGCGGAGATTGCCGAATGGTCGCCGCAATTTCTCGACCTGGACCCGGTACACGGTGTCCGCTTTGCGCTTTATTGCGAGCAACACGGCATCCGGTTTCCGTCGCTGCGGTTCGGGTTGTGCAGCTATGAATTTGTCAGCGCGGTGCATCGCCGGATTCTGGCGCGAGCCTTTGGCGTGCCGGTCTTCAACCTTTACGGCTCGACCGAGACCGGCCATCTGCTCATGGAAAACGAACGCGGCGAAATGAAGCCCAGCTATGAAACGGCGTTTCTCGAAATCGTGGGTGCTGACGAACGCGGCATTGGCGAACTGGTGGTCACGACCCTGACCAACGATTACATGCCGCTGCTCCGTTATCGCATCGGCGATCTCGCGGAACGGATCGAGCAGCCCTACGCCAGCGAGTTTGTGGTCCATGGCCGGGCGCGCGACGCACTGAAGGCAGGGGATGGCCGTCGCGTCACCACCTGGCAGGTGGACCAGTGTTTTACCGGAGCCGACGGCATTGCCCATTATGAATTGCGACAGGATGAGAGCAGCGATTGCATTTTGCGCTTCGTGCCGGACGGTGTCGGGCCAACGGAGGGGGAATGGCGCCGCGTGACTTCACGACTCGGTGAATTGCTCGCCCTCGGCAAGGCAATCAAAACCGAGGCCATGGCGGTCCTGGTGCCGGCGGCTTCGGGTAAGTTCCGGTTGACCCAACGTGCCGCCGGAACCTGAGCATTTGACCTGGCGGGATAAATCGCGGTATTAAACAGGCCGTTGGATTTTAAGAACCGGAGATTATGGGCGGCAATTTGCTGACGCAAAGTCCTTTTGCGGTGCTCACGGTGATTGTGGCGCCGGCGATTTTAACGAACGCGACGAGTGTGCTGGCGATGAGCACCATCAACCGCATGCTGCGCACGCGCGACCGGATGCACGAGTTGTTGAAGGAAGCCACCGGGCCGAACCCGCCGCACGGAACGAAATTCCTGGAACAAGTCAACCGCGTCGAACGGCAGGCGTTGCTGCTGCTGCGGGCGTTGCATTGGATTTATGTGGCGCTGGGCGCGTTCGCGGCGGCCAGTCTGGTGACGTTGCTGGGCGCGTTGTTTGGCGAGCTGGAACACGAAACCCTCATTCGGGTCATCATCGGCGCCGGTTTGCTGCTCGGATTCGCCGGGGTGGCGGGGTTGATTGGCGGTTGTGTGAATTTGTTTCATGCGACGCAACTTTCACTGGTCAACATTCGCGAGGAAGCGGCGTTGATCCGCTCGCGCTACGAACGGCAAAATAATACTCTGGACCCGGCCGGCTGAGCTTCCGACAGAAGACAACATTTTATGCTCGTGGTACACATTCAGGTTCATGTCAAGCCGGAGTGCGTGGAGGCCTTCAAACAGGCGACGCTGGCCAACGCGCGCGCGAGTTTACAGGAACCGGGCGTCGCACGATTCGATGTCGTCCAGCAGCAGGACGACCCGACCCGCTTCGTGTTCGTGGAGGTCTATCGCGACGCGGCGGCGGCCGCCGCGCACAAGGAATCGGCGCATTATCCGATCTGGCGTGACGCCGTGGCAACGATGATGGCCGAGCCGCGCCAGAGCGTGAAGTTCGATAACGTGTTTCCTGATGACGCTGAATGGTAGGGTCGACCCGCCGGCCGGCCGGGAAACGTGGCAGCGCGTCCCCACCCGCAAAAAGTTGTCATGAAATTTGAATTTGCCACCGCCACCCGGATTTTTTTCGGCGCCGGCACGTTGCGTCAAACCGGCGCGCTGGCGAAGGGATTTGGTACGCGCGCGCTGGTGGTGACGGGAAGTGATGTTTCGCGCGCAGAAAAATTACTGGTCATCCTCCGGGCAGCCGGCGTCCGGGCGGAAACTTTTTCTGTTTCCGGCGAACCGGAGATTTCCACGATTGAACAAGGCACGGCGGTTGCCCGAAAAGAAAACTGCGAACTGGTCATCGGCTTCGGCGGCGGCAGCGCCCTCGATGCGGCCAAGGCCATGGCGGCGATGCTGGCAAACGGCGGTGAATTGCTGGATTACGTTGAAATCATCGGGCGCGGCCGGGCATTGACCAAACCGTCCGCGCCGTTCATTGCCATTCCCACGACGGCGGGCACCGGTTCGGAAGTGACGCGCAACGCGGTGCTGGCGTCGCCGGAACACAAGTTAAAAGTCAGCCTGCGCAGTCCGCTCATGCTGGCGCGCGCGGCGGCGGTTGATCCCGAATTAACTTACGATTTGCCGCCGGCGTTGACGGCCAGCACCGGTCTCGATGCCCTCGCGCAGCTCATCGAGCCATTTGTCGGTTCACGGGCAAATCCGATGACTGACGGCCTGTGCGTCGAAGGCATCCGCCGTGCCGCGCGGGCATTGCGGGTGGCGTTCAACGACGGCCGGAACCAATCCGCCCGCGAGGACATGGCCGTGGCGAGCTTGTTCGGCGGGCTGGCGCTGGCGAATGCCGGTCTCGGGGCCGTTCACGGGTTTGCCGGGCCGATCGGTGGAATGTTTCCGGCGCCGCACGGCGCGGTTTGCGCGGCTTTGCTGCCACCGGTGATGGCCGCGAATATCCGTGCGCTCCGCCACCGCACACCGGACAATGAGGCCCTGCGGCGTTATGACGAAGTGGCACGCTGGCTCACCGGTGACGCGTCGGCAACGGCGGATGCCGGCGTGGAATGGGTTCGCCGGTTGATCTCCGATTTGCACATTGCGCCCTTGCGCGTTTATGGCATACAAACCGGGCACGTTTCCGATATTGTGTCCAAAGCAACGCAGGCCAGCAGTATGAAGGCAAATCCCATTGGGCTCACGCCGGATGAACTGGCGGAAACTCTGCGGCAGGCATTATGAAAGGTGGACCGGGCCTTTTTGGCAGCATGAACAAAACCAGACTCAGACCATTCATCCAGGCGGCAGCGGCGGTTGCACTTGCCCTCGTGACCGGCTGCGTGCACATGTCTCCAACCGGATCGGCAAAGGCGGATTTGGGATCCTGGCCAAAGGGATGTTCTCCCTCGGAGGTGGGCAAGCGGGTGACTGACAATTTCCTTTCGCGCACGAACATGTTGATGGGGCCGGACCGCGTCATCCATTATTCGCAGGTCTGCACGTGGTACGGCGCCTTGACGTTTGCGCAGTTGACGGACGACACGCCGCGGCAGGCCGCGTTGATCCGGCGATATGACGGGGTGGTGACACCGGAAAACGCGAAACTCATCCCTCATCGTGAACACGTGGATTATTCGGTGTTCGGTGTTCTGCCGCTGCAAATTTATCTCCAGACCGGCGATACCAACGCACTGGCCCTTGGCCGGGAGAAAGCGGACAAACAATGGGAGAATCCGCGCCCGGACGGCTTGAGCCGGGAGACCCGGTTTTGGATTGATGACATGTACATGATTACCGCGTTGCAGGTGCAGGCGTATCGGGCAACCGGCGACAGGGTTTACCTCGACCGCGCGGCGAATGAAATGGCAGTTTACATCGACAAATTGCAGCAACCCAATGGCCTTTTCTTTCATGGTAACGAAGGACATTTCTTCTGGGGCCGCGGCAATGGCTGGATGGCCGCGGGCATGAGCGAACTGCTGCGGGATTTACCGAAGGACAATCCGGATTATTCCCGCATCATGGAGGGGTACCACCGGATGATGGCCGCACTGTTAAAATACCAGGATGCGAACGGCCTGTGGCATCAACTCGTGGATCATCCGGAGGCGTGGCCGGAAGCTTCCTGCACCGGCATGTTTACCTTCGCGCTGATTACCGGCGTGAAAAGCGGCTGGTTGGATGAGGCCACCTACGGTCCGGCGGCACGGAAAGGCTGGCTGGGACTGGTGGGCTGCCTGAAAGCAGATGGCAGCGTGCGAAGCGTCTGCCTGGGCCTGGGACAACAAAGAACCATCCAGGGCTACTTGCAGGCAAAACGCGGCGACGGCGATTTCCATGGTCAGGCGCCGATTTTGTGGTGTGCGTCGGCATTATTGAGGTAAAGATAATTTCTGCAAAGCTTCGCCCGGACTGGCGGAGAACCATTAAACGCCAACGGAACCGGGTTCGTCGAAACGGCAGCCGTTCAGCGAAAATCATCGAAATCGCGGCGGGCGGGCGTTGGCAAATGCCGGTCTCGAGACTGTTCACGGGTGGGCCGGGCCGATCGGTGGCATGTTTCCAGCACCGCAGGGCACGATTGCGCAAGTCATGGACACAACTTCAAGGCAACGTCACGGCCCGATAGAATTGCTGTGCGGCACCAATTTGGCTGTTGGCTTGAAACGGCACGAGGTTGTTGGTCGCCAGGACGGTTGTGAGGTCCTGCCAGTTGAGCAAATTGGTGGATGCCTGCACCTGATACCGGCGGTCCGGCTCACCACGGATGGTGAACGCAACCGGCCCCATGGGAGCCGCGTTGAGGTCGGAAAGCCGCGCGGGCTGCGGCGAACCCAGCGGCACAAACTGGAAACTTTTGATGATCAATTCCACTTCCTGGCCGTCCACGGGCGGGTGACCGAAAAGCAGCCAAAGATTTATTCGCGCGTTTTCGTCGCCGGTTTTGGGGACGGCGGAAGCGTTGGCAAACACCCAGCTGCCGAGCACGTTTGACGGGGTTGGATTTGGCGAATAACTGCCGCTCTGACATTGAAAACTGACCGAATTGCTTTGCCAGGTAAACAGGTGGGTCGAATCCGCCAGACCGCCCGGCACCTGGTAGCGTGCGTAATGGCCACTGAGATAATAGGGCTGGACCGTGAATTGCGCGTTGTTGGTATCCGCCGCGAATCCGCGCGCGCATTCGACATCCATTTCCCGGTAAGTGTAGGCCGGGTCGTCACTCCAGGTAAACATGCCGAGCACGATGTTGGTATCCAGGTCATCCACGCGTGAGCCCAGTTCAAACCGGTAGCTGCCATAACCGAACGTCCGCGCGGAAACGATTTCCGCACATTGCCATTGGTTGGACCGGTTGGTGATGCGCAAGTGCAGCCAGCCTTGCGCGTCCGTCCAGACGTTGTTGGTGCTGTCGGAAAAATAATTTGGTCCGGGGCCAAGCTGATTCGTGCCGGAACTCGCCTTCACCCACCAGTCGTACCCGGAAAAGCCGACCCAGCGAACGCCGGGATATTCGCGCGTGACCACGGCACTGGCAATCGCCTCGGCGAAAACATTGGTAGGCAGAAACGGTGCACCCAGGACACATGGCTGACTGTAGTTGGTACTCACCAGCAGGGCCGCAATCCGGGTGGCGTTGGTATCCGCTCCGCCGGTGGTAATGTCTGCGGACCAGCTCCCGTCCGGTTGGATCACGGTAAGGGCTTGAGCGCAAATGGGCTTGGAATACCAACCGTAGGGCGGAACCTCAATGAACACGGCCACCCGGCAGGCGGCCGGGTCGGCGCCCAATACCATCCCGGCGAGATTGTCCGTCGTACCATAATCCGGGAGGTTTGTGATGATAATGCCGGGCGAGGCGTTCTCTTTGCTGGTGCAGTCGGCCAGGAGCAGAACCATCAGGAATGGCAAAATGGATTTCCTGATTCTCCGACACGCAAACATAAGTAATAATAGCACTTGGGTTTGATCAGGCAAGTCCACTCCGTAATAAGATTCCAAGACTCGGAAGGATTTGCCAGCAAGTTTGATTCGTGTCTGATAAAGAACTGAACGCAGGCGGATTAAATGCGTCAAAAGGGTGTGCCGGGGATCAGGATTTTACGAATGATGACGGCGCTTTTATTGGCGGCGGGAATCGTCGCCTTGGCGTGCAGTACCGGTCACGCCGGGCCGGCTAATGCGAACGGATTAACCAATCAGCCAACGAACGTGAAAGAATTCAAGAAGCCCACTGAGGCGCAGTTAAAAAAAGAACTGACCCCGGAACAGTTTGCGGTCACTCAAAAAGCCGCCACCGAACCGGCGTTTCATAATCAATATTGGGACAATCATCAACCGGGCATCTACGTAGACGTGGTGTCGGGCCAGCCGTTGTTCAGTTCGCTGGACAAGTTTGACTCCGGTTGCGGCTGGCCGAGTTTCTCGAAACCCCTGTCCCGCCAGGACGTGACGGAGCACTCCGACCATACCTACGGCATGGTGCGCACCGAGGTTCGTTCCAGCGCAGCCGATTCCCATCTCGGGCACGTGTTCGATGACGGCCCCGGCCCGACGCATTTGCGTTACTGCATCAACTCGGCGTCGCTGCGCTTCGTCCCGCTGGAAAAAATGCAGGCGGAAGGTTACGGCGCCTGTCTCGAACCCTTCATCAAAGCCGGACTGTACCCGCCGACGAAGCAGTAGGCCGGAGGTTCATCGGGTCGGGATGGCCGCGCGCTTTTCCGAGGCGGTTCTTCACATTTTGTTCCCGCCACAATTAAATTTTTTCCGGGGAACAATTTCATCCGCAGTTTCTCTGATGAGTTGAGCGGATATAAAATCCGCGCAACTGAAACGAAAAACTGGCACCGCCAGAACTGAAAGGTGAATTATGTCAAACGATCAAAACCGCCTTACCCAGGCAGGCCCACTTTCTCCCACGGAACCATCTCAACCCGATTCGCGCGGCAGCACGTTCGGCCGCCGCACTTTTATGAAGCGATTGGGCCTGGCCGGAGCCGCTGCGCTGCCGGCCGGCGGTCTGCTCATGAGCCAGCTGGGCGCCCGGGCCGCCGCCGGCAATTCGCAACTCACGTCCGGTGATGTTGCCATCC
>DATEGR010000471.1:0-3983 GCA_035279985.1 Verrucomicrobiia bacterium | reverse complement strand
ACTCCTTGATAGCCACCAAGAATTCTCTAGTTTGATCGACTGGAAGATTTGCAGAAGCGACACCGTGGATAAAATTAAGTTGGTGCTTAAAATATTCCGTGCGCGGACGGTAGATTTTGGTTTTCCCTAAGACCTTTTGAGCGACGTGGCAAATCAGGGATTCAACCAGTTCCATCATGCTCTCGTAATCGCCGAACGCCTGATACGCCTCGAGCATGGTAAATTCGGGATTGTGTTTACGCGAGAGGCCTTCGTTGCGGAAATTGCGGCCAATCTCGAACACCTTGTCCACGCCGCCGACCAGCAGGCGCTTGAGATACAGTTCCAGCGCGATGCGCAGATAAAAATCGCAGCCGAGCGCATTGTGGTGCGTCTTGAAGGGTTGTGCTGCCGACCCGCCGGGAATTGCCTGCATCATCGGCGTCTCGACTTCCACAAAACCGCGCGACTGCAGGAAATTCCGGATCTCGGCGATAATCCGGCTGCGCTTGAGAAAAACTTCCTTCACCTCCGGGTTCGCCATCAAATCGAGATAGCGCTGGCGGTAACGAATTTCCGTGTCTTCGAGTCCGTGCCATTTGGCCGGCGGCGGGCGCAAGGCCTTGGCGAGAATGACGAATGGGGGCAGGACAGCCGTCGCGGCTGTATCTGATTTTTCCTTTTCAATTTGAGACAGGCGCGGCGCCTGTCCTACGGATGAAACGCCCGCGCCCAGCTTGATGGAAATCTCACCGGTTTTGGTGGTGAACAGCGTTCCACGAACGCCGACAAAATCGGCTAAATCGAGATGTTTGAAGATTTCCCATTGTTCGTCGCCGAGCGTATTTTTCTGCGCATAGACCTGGATGCGCCCGCTCTGGTCGCGCACGTCAATGAACATGCTCTTGCCCATGTCCCGGTGTGCGGTGATACGGCCGGCGACGGCCACCTCGCGGCCTTCGGTGTAATTCTTTCGCGCGTCGGCGCACGTTTCGGTAGGCGTGAACTTGTTTTCAAACGGGTCAATGCCCTGCTTGCGCAGGGCGGCGAGCTTGGCCTTGCGCTGTTCGATCAATGAATTCGTATCGTCCATCAGAGTTTGCGGATTAAACCACAAACCTTGAGTCGACGCACGTAAAACGTGAGCACGGCGGACCACCGCGGCAACCGCTGGAAATAGTTGTTTTAACCTTTGAGACAATCCGGTTAAGCTTGGTTAAATGAATCGCATTTCGTTCGGCGCAGTCATGGTCATGTTGGTGCTCTTCAGTAACGGGGTTTCCTTTTCTGAAACGGTGTCCGATTCCTCCCCTTCGAGTCCACCGGCCATTCCTGATTTTGGGCCGAATGTTCTGATATTTGACCCGTCCATGACCAATATTCAAAGCCGCCTGGATGCCATATCCAGCCGGCAAGAACACAGCGAGTTTGGCACCAACCGCTACGCGTATCTCTTCAAGCCCGGCGATTATAATCTGGACGTGCAGGTGGGTTATTACATGCAAGTCCTGGGACTTGGAAAATCGCCCGACAACGTTGCCATCACCGGGGCGGTGCGCTCCAAGGCGCCTGGACGAAGCGGGAATGCCACGGTTAATTTCTGGCGCGCGGTCGAAAATCTGTCGGTAACCCCGACACTGGACCAGCATACCAACATCTGGGCGGTGTCGCAGGGCACGGCTGTGCGCCGCGTGCATGTGAAAGGGAATCTGACATTTTCGGATGGCGGCTGGTCCAGCGGCGGCTTCATGGCGGATTGCAAAATTGACGGCCAGGTGAATTCGGGAACCCAGCAGCAATGGCTTTCCCGAAACGATGACTGGCGAGGTTGGACGGGAGGGGCGTGGAACATGGTTTTTGTCGGCGTGGTCAACCCGCCGACCGGCGCCTGGCCCAACCCGCCGTACACCATCATCCCGCAAACGCCATTAATCCGGGAAAAACCGTACCTCTTTACCGACGGCGGGGGGCGCTTCTTTGTCATGGTTCCCCATCTTGAAACCAACGGGACGCGGGGAATCACCTGGTCAAGCGGCACAACCCCCGGAACGCCTTTGCCGATAGACCGATTCTATCTGGCCCATCCGGAAAAAGACAATGCCACCAGCATCAATGCGGCGCTGAAATTGGGAAAGAATCTGTTGCTCACGCCGGGCATTTATCATTTGGAAAACAGCATCCAGGTAACACAGCCGGACACGGTGGTGTTGGGACTGGGATATCCGACGCTGGTGCCGGACCGGGGGACCCCGGCGCTGGCGGTTTCCGATGTGGATGGCGTCATCGTGGGAGGCGTCCTTTTCCAGGCGGGAACAAACAACTCGGGCACGCTGTTGCAGGTCGGACCACCGGGCAGTTCAGCGTCCCATGCCGCGGACCCGCTCTTTTTTTACGACATTTTCTGCCGGGTAGGCGGCGCAGCGGCCGGAAGCGCTGTTGATATGGTGACCATCCACTGCAATAACGTCGTGGGCGACAATTTCTGGCTCTGGCGCGCCGACCACGGTCGGGGTGTAGGCTGGGACTTAAACAAAAACGTCACCGGTTTGACCGTGAACGGGAACAACGTCACGTTGTACGGATTGTTTGTTGAACATTGCCAGGGTTATCAAACCGTGTGGAACGGCAACGGCGGGCGCGTTTATTTCTATCAATCCGAGATGCCATACGATCCACCGAGCCTGACGGCATGGCGGCAGGGAGACGTCAATGGTTATGCTTCGTACAAAGTGGCGGACGGAGTAAAGACGCATGAAGCCTGGGGGTTGGGCGTCTATTCCGTTTTTCACGCCGGGGGCATCGTGGCTGACAATGCCATCGAAACCCCAACCGTTCGTGGCGTCAAGCTGCACCACATGGTGACACTCCGGCTCGGATGGCGGCGCGACAGCGGCATCCAGCATGTGCTCAACGGCACGGGCGGCAGCGTTATCTCAAACAGACAGGCGACTCTGAACTAGAACACTTTAAGGAAAACGGCCTTGGACGGTGAGTTGCAAGAATTCTATGCCGTCCAAAGCCGCCTCCGGCAACCAGCATTGAGGAGTAGTTGACCGCTGGTTGCACACTCATCCCTCGCGGCGGGCTTCGTCTGCTTCTTCCGCGAGCTCGGCCAGCAGGTTGAAGAACGCCTGGTTCTGGCCGTTGAACAGCCCGGAAGCCGTCAGACCGGCGACCGCCGCTTGCGCGCCGCCCTGCGCCGTGGAGTCGGGCCGGATGGCCGAGCACAGCGGCAGATTCGTGCTGATGAATTTACACGGCGCGGGCATGATTTGATTCGTGTCCTGCGGGTCAGAGTGATCAATGCCATCGGGTGTCGCGTCGGGCGCAATCGGAAGCTGCGGGAACACTTCGTTACCGTGATTGTCCATGAGTTCAGGCGCATTCCCGGCTTTGTCCTGCCAGGTCTGGAAGTGCATGATTTCCGTGCCGCCGATGGCGCCCAGGATCTTAAGCACTTCCAGGCTGCTCGCCTTGGGCAGGAACGATTGATACAGGCTCGAACCGCCCTGTTCGATGGTCGCGAAATGAAAGCCGGCGGTGTTGGCGATGAGCTGGATTTGAAATCCGAACGTCGGGTCCGTGGGAAGCGGCAAATCCATTGCCGGAATGGCCGGCAGGTTTTGCAGGTTAACAATCTGCGGAAACGTATCGCCGAAGTCCGGATTCCCCGCCAGCCGGTAACGCAGGAACCAACTGGTGTCCACCGTCAGGTTCATCAGATTGGTCAGCCGTTTCGCGGACTTGTTTGAGCCGGTCGCCTGGCTGCTGGGCAGGGTGCGGAACGCGTCGAGGCTTACCGGCCGGCGACCTTTGGACATCAGATAATGATTGATAAAATTCTGGTGGGTGAATTCGTCCCGGGTGTTCTGGTTGACGTAAGTCGGCATGTCCCCATCGAGGACTTCCAGCGCCAGTTGAAAGGCTTCGTTGCCCAGGGCCAGTTCGGTGTACTGCTGCCAGAGATCGGTTTCCAGAATCTCCGCCGCGGCCAGAAATCTCAG
>DATEGR010000470.1:0-4320 GCA_035279985.1 Verrucomicrobiia bacterium | reverse complement strand
CAGCGTCCAGCCGAATTCACCCATGCGAACGGTGTTGACCCCGCATTCCTGCATCCGGCGCGCGTCTTCTTCCCAATAACTCTCCGGCCATTGTTCGGGGTAATAGCACACGCCGAAGTGAAAAGAGTCGTAACGATTGGTCGTCTGCGCGTTTACCGCGCCCGATTTTAAAATCGCGAAGACCACCGCGATTGAAAAAAAGCGGAATAAGAAAAACGCTGACCGGGAAAATGATTTCCAGTTCATGAACTATCCCATTTGTACAACATTCTTTATCGTCGCCCTATAGCTCAATTGGACTATTCTTTCGACACGAACCCGGTGGCATAGTGTTTTGTCCTGGTTCTCTATTGGTTCAGCATGGCAAAATCGGCCCCCATATCGTCACACTGTCACAGGCACAACCCGGTCCTGTGCGCGCTGCTGTTTATGGCGCTGTTTTGCGGCGCCTTGGCCGCCGCTCCGCGACAGATCACTTCGCTCGACTTCGACTGGCGATTTCATCGGGGCGATGTCCCTGGCGTTTTGCGCGATCACTCGACCAACGGGAACCTGGCTCCGACGCCGGAATTTCTCAGCCCGGCCTACGACGATTCCTCGTGGCAGACGGTTGACGTTCCGCATGATTATATCGTCAAAGGCGCTTTCGATCCGAAAGCAGACGAAGCGCACGGTTACCTGCCGGTCGAACCGGGCTGGTATCGCAAGGCAATTTCGATTCCCGCCGCTGATCAAGACCGCCGGCTGTGGCTCGAGTTCGACGGTGTTTACCGCGACAGCCAGATGTGGCTCAATGGTCATTTTCTGGGCCGCCACGTCAGCGGGTACACCAGTTTTCGTTACGACATCTCCGAGGTCGCGAAGCCGGGCGCGAAAAATCTGCTGGTAGTGCGCGTTGATCCAACCCGGTTCGAAGGCTGGTGGTATGAAGGCGGCGGCATTTACCGGCACACCCGCCTGGTTTCCGTCGCACCGATACACGTGGCGCCTTGGGGCGTGCAGGTGGTCGCCAGGATGAACGATCCCGGCGACGGTGTGCAGGCCGACGCACAACTACAAATCACTACCACGCTTGCGAATGACGCTGCCGATGGGGATCGTGCCACAGTGTTGAACGAGGTCATCGATGCGGATGGCACAGTGGTGGCAACCGGGCAAACCGCTCATCGCCTGGCGACCAATGGCAGCTTCGACTTTCGGCAGTCGCTCGCATTGTCCAGGGCGAATTTGTGGTCTTGCGAACATCCCTATCTGTATCGTCTTCGCACCAGCGTGCTGGTCCGTGGCCAGACGGTGGATCAAATCACCACCGACTTTGGCGTGCGCACCATCCGTTTCGACGCAAACCGCGGATTTTTTCTGAACGGCAAACCGGTCAAGATCAAAGGCACCTGCAACCACCAGGATTTTGCGGGTGTGGGTGTGGCCTTGCCGGATCGCCTTTACGAGTTTCGGGTGCAGAAACTCAAAGAGATGGGCGCCAATGCCATGCGCTTGTCGCACAATGAAATGGCACCCGAACTTCTCGACGCGTGCGACCGTCTTGGCGTGCTGGTGATGGCGGAAAATCGTCATCTGGATGATTCGCCTGAGATCCTCGGTCAACTGGAGAACCTCGTGCGCCGTGACCGGAACCATCCCAGCATCGTGCTCTGGTCCATCAGCAACGAGGAGAAGGAGCAGGGCAGTGAGCTGGGCGCAAAACAAGGGCGCGCCATGGTGAATTTAATCCGCCAGTTGGACGGCACCCGGCCGGTCACCGCCGCGATGAACAACGGCATCGGCCACGGCTTGACCGGCGTGATCGATGTTCAGGGCTTTAATTATCACCCCGACACTTACGACGAAGTGCATCGCGAATTTCCGAAAATGCCGCTCATCGCGACAGAAATCGCGGCAGCCGTCGGCACGCGTGGTTGCTATGCGCGCGATTTATTCACTGTACCCAAAGACACGGCGCGCTATCAGGGAAATGCCGCTCGATGTCAGGTGGCGGCGTATGACGTGAATGCGCCGGATTGGGCCGAGACCGCCGAACAGGCGTGGCAAGCGGTCGCCGAACGGCCGTGGATGGCGGGCGGCTTTGTGTGGGCGGGGTTTGATTATCGGGGCGAGCCCACGCCATTCGAATGGCCGGCCGTCAGTTCCCAGTACGCGATCCTGGACACCTGCGGCTTTCCCAAGGACGTGTACTATTACTACCAATCCTGGTGGACCGCTCAACCGGTGCTGCACTTCTTTCCACATTGGAACTGGCCCGGCCAGGAGGACAAGGCCATCGACGTCTGGTGTTACAGCAATTGCAAGCAGGTGGAATTGTTCCTGAACGGGCAAAGCCTCGGCAGAAAAACAATGCCGCAATATTCGCATCTGGAATGGAGCGTCAAATACGCACCGGGCACGTTGAGCGCGAAAGGTTATGACAGTGACGGCAAGGTCATCGCCGAGACCCGAGTGGAAACCACGGGCGAACCCGCCGCCATCGTGCTCGAACCGGACCGGACAAACATCACCGCTGACGGAGAGGACATTTCCCTTGTCACCGTGAAAATCGTGGATGCTCAGGGCCGCACCGTTCCGGTGGCAACCAACGAGGTGACTTTCAGTGTAACCGGCGCGGGCCATTTGCTCGGTTTGGGCAACGGCGATCCGAGTTGTCACGAACCGGACAAAGGGAATCAACGCAGTGCGTTCAATGGCCTGTGCCTTGCCATTGTCCAGTCTTCCCGCACACCGGGTGCAATAACAATTCAGGCACACTCCTCCGGCCTCAAAGCGGCCGCCGCGGTCATCGAAGCGCGTGAAACCGAATCGAGGCAGGTCAATAAACCAGCACCAGCACCGTTGCCCGTAGCAGCGAACGTCAGTTCGCTCCATCTAAAGGTCCTCCTGCCGGAAAAATGGGCCGATTTACATCGGCTGCTACTCAATAAACGAGAACGAGCACCGCCGCAGCCTGCGCCGATTTCCGTCATCGCCAAGCATCGTGCGTGAGCCACGTGCCCCGTTGCCCCTACCTGATTCGGAATGCCGTAGCAGCCGACGTGAGTCGGCTCAAACATCTCCCTCGCCGGAATGATGAGCGGACTGACGTCCGCTGCTACGGTTCTGCAGAGGTCTCGAACTGTGATTCAATGGCGCAAGGTAAACTTACCCCTCCACTCCACGCGATCCGCCCGGGCTTGCGTGAAAAACGTGGAATTCAATTCAATCGTGTCGCCCGGCTTGAACTTCGTTTTGCCGAACAGCCTGGCGGGCAATTCCATGGCGGCGATGTTCCGGGTGTTCATGTACTCGCCGGACAGATTGACGATCCGCGCGGATGGCTCATCGCAAACCGGGGGTCCGCCGGGGCCGAGCCGGACCTGAATCGGCTGGTTCGTTTCGCCGATGGAAACCATCCACTCGGCGCGGTCCACTTCGGGTACAATCTTATCCCGATAATATTCCGCTTCGGCGAAGTCCTGAGCATAGAGCCCGAGATAAACCGCCTTCCGGTTCCAGCACACATATAAGTCGGCAACAGGAAATTGCGAAACTGGCTTTACGAATCCGCGCTCACGGTCCCAATTCGCGAGCGCAAGCCGGATGGTGAAATGATCGAGCGGATGGCGCGGCGCGGGTGGCACCCCGAGCGACGCGTTGGGGCGTGCGGGGTGCGGCCCGCTTTTAATCGCCACCAGATCAAGTGCCCCTGCGGCTGCCGTGAGCGATTCGTAAGGCCGGTCATGGATGTCCACCAGCCCGAAGTTGTAATTCTCGCCGTCGAAACGCCCATGGGTCGGCTCGTCATAATATTGGAACCAGTCGGCACCGACGACATAGGGTGTTCGCAGCAGCGCCTCCAACGTGTTGCGGAAACCGGCGGCGCGTTTTTTTTGCGTTTTCACAACTGGAAAAGTACTGACGTCGTTTTTGTTGCCGCTGCGGTTTTGTTCGGCGGACATATAGAACTCGCTGACATAAACCGGTTTCCCGGTCAGCGCATGAAGCGTGTCGAGATAGAACCGGGGATACGTCCCGTCGTTCCAAGCCGCGTTAAGGTTCATAGACACCACATCCACAAACGGTCCCGCGGCTCGCGCCACCTCCGGATAATAAAATGACTGGTAACGGTCGCCCAAAATCAACCCACGTGAATCGTAGGTGCGGATGATTTCATGCACGAGCGAGTAGTAACGTTCGGCCATCAGGCCCAGAAATCGCCGATAAGCGCGAATGCCGTTGCCGCCGGGGCGAAGGTAAAGCATGCCGCGTTGGTCGAGTTCTTCAAAACTTGTGGCGTTGTCGGCCTCGAAATCCTTCATCAACTCGGCCCAG
>DATEGR010000469.1:0-13913 GCA_035279985.1 Verrucomicrobiia bacterium | reverse complement strand
ACGGCATTTGGGTTGGCATGCGGCTGTTCTAAACCAAAGCCACCAGCCCGGCCATTACAATTTCAATCACTTTCTACAAACCGCGTGATGAGCCGACACATTGAAATCCGTTTTGGACAAGAAATAATTGTTTGAATCCCGCCGAAAACCGAATACTTGTTGGGCGTTGCGATTAAATGATTAGCCAAACGTGAAACCGACTGACCTGCGGGGCATCCTGCAATACATTCCACAATTCCGCGACCGGACGTTCATCCTGGCCGTGGACGGCGCGATTGTCACCGACGAGAACTTCGCCACGCTGCTGCTGGATGTCGCAGTGTTGCGGTCGTTGAACATCCGCGTGGTGCTCGTGCATGGGGCGTCGGCGCAGATCAAGGCGCTGGCCGAGGAGCAAAAAATTATTCCGTCCAATCTCGACGGTTCCGGCATCACCGACGCCGGCACGCTCCAGTTGGCGCTGACCGCCGCCAACCGGCTGACGCACGAAATCCTCGAAGGCCTTTCGGCCAACGACCTCCGCGCCGCCAGCACGAACGTCATTATCGCGCATCCCACGGGCATCATTCAGGGCGTGGACCATTTGTTCACGGGCAAAGTCGAGCGTGTCGACACCGGATTGCTCCAGACGTTGCTGGCGCAGGACGTCGTTCCCGTCATCCCGCCGCTTGGTTTCGACGGTGACGGCAAGACGTACCGCGTGAATTCCGACGGTGTGGCCGTGGCCGTGGCCGACGCGCTCAAGGCCATCAAACTCATTTTCATCACGGCCCAGGACGGTTTGCGCTACAACCAGCAGCTCATCCGGCAGATGCTCGTGTCCGAATTGCAAAATATGCTGCAACAAAACAGCGCCGGGTTCGCGCCGGAAATTCTGTCCAAGGCCCAACACGCCGTCGCGGCCTGCAAGGCCGGCGTGCCGCGCGTCCACATCATCAACGGCAGGGTGGACGAGGGGCTGCTCGCGGAGGTGTTTTCCAACGACGGCATCGGCACGCTCATTTACGCCAATGAATACCAGCAAATCCGGCCGGCGAAGAAAAAGGACGTACGGGCCATACAACTGCTGACCAAGAGCGCCGTGGAAACGGAGGAATTGGTCAAACGCAGCAAAGCGTCCATTGAAAAGAACCTCACCGACTATTTCATCTTTGAAATTGATAAGAACCCGGTCGCGTGCGTGGCGTTGCACATTTATCCGGACCACAAAAAGGGCGAGCTGGCGTGCCTCTACGTCAATTCGTCGCACGAGAATCAAGGTATCGGGCGAAAACTGATTCAGTTCGTCGAAAACAAGGCGCGCGAAACGGGACTGAACGAACTCATCACACTCTCGACGCAGGCGTTCACCTACTTTCAGTCCAAGGGCGGTTTTGCCGAAGGCACGCCCGACGATTTGCCGCCCGCCCGCCGCGAGAAATATGAGCAGAGCGGACGGAACTCGAAGATCCTCGTGAAGAAATTGAAGTAATCAACCATGCCAGGAACAGCTTCAGATTTATTGGCTGGTTGCCTTCGCAAATGCCGACAGCTAGAGGTTCCCCCGACACGCCGGGCTTTGCTGGTGAATGTTGCGGACCAAACTGTCTCACTTTTCGAAAAATTCTCTGTCTCCTGGTGCCCTGGCGGTAAAACGCGTTGTTCTACTTCGCGTTTCGGCATCGGACAGACGGAAGGTTCAAATGGCACACCACTCGGATTGCATCGGATTGTGGAAAAAATCGGCGGAGGCTGGCCGGCCGGAACGGTTTTCAAAGGCCGGCGGCCCATCGGCTACACCTGGAAGGGCCTGCCGGACGCCAAAATCACCACACGCATCCTGTGGCTGGAAGGACTCGAACCCGGCTTCAATCGCGGCGGCAACGTGGATTCACACGCCCGCTACATTTACCTTCACGGCACGGCCGACCAGACGAGCATCGGCAAGCCGATGTCCTGCGGCTGCATCCACCTGGCCGACGCGGATCTGGTTCCGCTCTTTGATTTGTTGCCATCAGGAACTCTGGTCTGGATTTCCTAAAAATGATTCGCAGCACGTAGCAGCCGAGGGGGCGAGGCTCTGACTGGATTGACGATTTGTGAATCACTTTGCGATTCCGCGATGCTGTGTCAATCGTATATGCAAATCGAAAATAATGAGCCTCGTCACCTCGGCTGCTACAAATCCGTGCTGGCGTGGCGGTTTTGACATCCGGGCGGATTCGTTTAACTTGGTCACGCACTTCCGCCATGAATCTCACGGAACAAATGACGCAGTTGGCCCGGCAGGCCAAGGCGGCGTCGCGCGAACTCGCGAAACTGACCACCGGCGAGAAGAACGGGTGTTTGCTCGCCATGGCCGGGGCGCTCGAGAAAAATTCCGAGGCGCTCAAGGAAGCCAACGCGCTGGACATGGACGCGGCGGTAAACCACGGTTTGTCTTCCGCCATGCTGGACCGGCTCAAGCTCGATGATAAACGTGTCGCCGCCATGGCAAAGGGTCTGCGCGAAGTCGCCGCCTTGCCGGATCCAGTCGGCAGAATTCTGGACGAGCGCGTCCGGCCCAACGGATTGAAACTCCAAAAAATTTCCACGCCGATTGGCGTCGTGGTCATCATTTACGAATCCCGCCCCAACGTGACGGCGGACGCGGCCAGCCTGTGTTTCAAGTCCGGCAACGCCACGATTTTGCGCGGTGGCCGGGAAGCCATGAACTCGAACCAGCTCATTGGCAAAACGATGATTGAAGCCGGTAAAAAAGCGCTCGCGCACTTTCCTGAGCATGCCATCCAAGTCGTGCCCGTGACCGACCGCGAGGCAATTCCGGTTTTGCTCTCGCTCACGCAATACATTGATTTGTGCATGCCGCGCGGCGGCGAAGGCCTGATTCGCGCCGTGGCCGAGTGCTCGAAGGTGCCGGTCATCAAACATTATAAGGGTGTCTGCCACGTTTTTGTGGACGCCGACGCTGATTTGAAAATGGCGGAGGCCATTGCCATGAATGCCAAAGTCCAGCGGCCGGCCGTTTGCAACGCCATGGAGACACTGCTGGTGGACAAAACCATCGCGGCGCAGTTCTTACCGGTCGTGGGCCAGCGGCTCAGTGAGAAGCGGGTGGAATTGCGCGCCGACTCCGATGCCGAAGCCATTTTGAAATGCTCGATGCACAACACCAAATCCGCCATCAAACGGGCCACGGAGCAGGATTGGTTCACCGAATACAACGATTACATCCTCAATGTGCGCGTGGTGGAGGGCGTCCAGCAGGCGATTGATCACATCAATTACTATGGTTCGGCGCACTCGGACAGCATCGTCACGAAGAACGAGGCGCACGCGAAGCAGTTCCTGAACGAAGTGGACTCGGCCACGGTTTACTGGAATGCTTCGACGCGATTCACCGACGGCGGCGAATTCGGCATGGGCGCGGAAATCGGCATCAGCACCGACAAGATTGGCGCGCGCGGCCCGATGGGACTGGAGGAATTGACCAGCTACAAGTGGATCGGCATCGGCAGCGGACAGGTGCGAACCTGAGGTTGAAAGTCCCGGGCAGGCGGGTGGCCAGACAGGTATTCTTCGGGGTGGAATCAGGCGGTGTCCCCAATATTGATTACATAATGGGAGAGTGCATTGGCCCTCCTTTTGGTGTAAACTTTGTTATTTACTATGCGACCACGGTGTTTTCCGTACCGGGCTGGCGGCCAATTATGTCTGCTGGCAATATTCCTTTTCACCCTGGCTGCGCAGGCCGACCAAATCATTTACGACGACGCACTGGAAAATGGCTGGCAGGATTGGGGATGGGCCAATATCGATTACAACAACACTTCGCCGGTCCATTCCGGCTCCAAATCGGTCAGCGTCGCCATCACGAACAACACTTCTCAAGCGATTTACATCGCGCATTCGGCTTTCGATGCCACGTTGTTCACGAATCTGACCTTCTGGATTAATGGCGGCGTGGCGGGCGGGCAGCAGTTAAAAGTGCAGGGGCATGCTTACGGGACAGGGCAGGGAGTCACGAATCTACCAACCCTGGCGGCGAGTACGTGGCAGCCATATACGATTCCGTTGGCAGCGCTTGGCATCACGAATCAAATGGATGGCTTTTGGATTCAGGACCGGATTGGCGCTGTCCAGCCAACGTTCTATGTCGATGACATCAGTTTGGGCACCAACGCCATCACCGCCACCACCAACGCCACGATCGCCATCGCGGTGGATGCCCTGGCCAATCGCCAGGCAATCAGCCCCATGATTTACGGCACGGCATTCGCGTCGTCGAACGAGCTGGCGGACTTGAATTTCACCATGAACCGGTCCGGGGGCAACAACGAGACGCGCGACAACTGGCAAATCAACGCGCACAACCTGGATGCGGACTGGTATTTTGAAAGTTATCCGGACTCCAGCAGCACGACCCCCGGAGCCACCATGGATGCGTTTGTGGCCAACAGCAAAAATGGGGGCGCCCAACCATTGATCACCATCTCCATGATCGGGTGGATGCCCAAACTGGGATCGGGACGGAGCATCCTGTCCAGTTATTCCACCAACCTGTACGGCCCGCAAACCTCGGCTGATCCTTATCGATCTGGTGCTGGCAATGGCTTGGGTACCAACGCCTCTTCCCACGTCGGCTGGCTCATTACCACGAATGGACCGGTTAATCCCGTCAACGGGCAGCCCGTCACGAGCGGCTTCAATGCCGGGTTTGGTACGACGAACAATCCCAATGACGCCAACTTTCCGACCAATGCCAATTTTGAACAAGGCCTGGTGCAGCAT
The DNA here is from genome assembly GCA_035279985.1 of Verrucomicrobiia bacterium. Classification (GTDB taxonomy): domain Bacteria; phylum Verrucomicrobiota; class Verrucomicrobiia; order Limisphaerales; family UBA11358; genus UBA11358. The sequence continues at coordinate 9,143 of DATEGR010000469.1, read as the reverse complement.
CTGATGAACCAGTGGGGCCCTTCCACCAATGGCGGGGTCGGCTTCTACCTCATGGATAACGAGGAAAGCATCTGGTTTTCAACGCACCGGGACATTCATCCGGTCGGCCCGACGATGCAGGAAATCCGTAATGACTTTATCACCTACGCCAGCATGGTTAAATCCAATGACCCCAATGCGCTGGTTTGCGGGTTCGAGGAATGGGGCTGGAACGGCTATCTCTACAGCGGTTACGACCAGCAGAACCCGGGTTACACGGACCGCGCGGCCAATGGCGGCTGGGATTATATGCCGTGGCTGTTGAATCAGATTCATCAACATGACCAGAGCACCGGCTATCGGTTGCTCGACTACTTCACCCTCCATTGCTATCCGCAGGAGGGGAATGTCAGCAGCGGCAGCGATGCCTCCCCGGCAACGGAACTGTTGCGCAACCAGTCCACGCGCGTGTTTTGGGACAGCAACTATGTTGATCCCAGTTGGATCAACAAGGTGATTATGCTGATTCCGCGCATGAAGAGCTGGGTGGCGACCAACTATCCCGGCACCAGGACCGGCGTCACCGAATATAACTGGGGCGCGGAAACCAATATCAATGGCGCCACCGCTCAAGCCGACCTCCTCGGCATTTTCGGCCGCGAAGGATTGGATCTGGCCACGCGCTGGACCACGCCGCCCGACGGCTCGCCCACTTATAACGCCATGAAACTGTATCGCAATTATGACGGCAATAAATCGGTCTTCGGGGACACCAGCGTCCGGACGACCGTGCCCAATCCGGATATCCTTTCGGCCTTTGGTGCCGTGAGGACCAGTGACGGCGCGTTGACGCTCATGGTCATCAACAAAGACATCAACAATGCCTCGCCCATCGCGGCGAGTATCACGAATTTCAACACTGCCGGGACAGCCCAGCGCTGGCAACTGACCTCCGCCAACGTCATCAGTCATCTGACGAACCTGATGCTTACGAATGGAGTCCTCAGCGATTTGCTTCCGTCCCAAAGCATCACGCTCTATGTTTTACCCGCGACCAACAGCTTTAATCTGCAAATTGGCAACAACAACCCACCGGGACAACTGGGTATCTGGCTCAACGGACAGGCCGGGCTGACTTACCTCCTCCAGGCTTCCTCCGACCTGGTCCATTGGTCGGCCGTCAGCACCAATCTGTTCACCAGCAACTCATTTGAATTTTTCGTGCCCACGACCATTGCCGCGGAGATGTTTTATCGCGGCCAGCGGACCGGCCCGTGAAAACGACTGCCGGGCAAGCTGCCTTAACACGTCGATTGATTCCCTTTTGACGCTGAACTTTTTGGAGCTTCCGGTCCAGGCCTTGGATTCCATTCCCTCCAGCACAAAATCCGCGGCAAAAGCCGCGTACGTTGTCTGCGAACCAATCCCCGGCGGCGAACTTCTTGCGAAGCTCGAATGGAAGGTGTTGTTGCCGGCCTGATTTTGGTTTCATCTTGGCAAGATAAAGCCAGCAACGTTAAATTGGGGGCTGGACATACTGTCATTCGTGAATCCCGTAGCGCCCAATCCAGTGCTCGGCGTCGGACTGCACGCCATCGGCGCGCTCTTCGCTGCGACATGCTACACGCCGCAAAAAAAGGTCAAGGGCTGGTCGTGGCAGTCTTACTGGATCACACAGGCATCGTTCTGCTGGTTTCTGCTGCCCATCATCGGCGCGTGGCTGACGATTCCTGATTTGCTGGCGGTCTTGCACGAGGCGCCGACCAGCGCGATGCGCAATTCGTTCCTGCTGGGCGCGGCTTACGGAGTCGGCGGGACGGCCTTTGGCATTTCGATCCGTTACATCGGTTTTTCACTCACTTATGCCATTGCAGTCGGCCTTTCGAGCGTCCTGGGAACGCTCATTCCGCCGCTGGTCAAAGGCACTCTGGCCGATATTTTGCACAAGCCGGGGGCGGGCTGGGTCCTGGCTGGGATAGTAGTGGGTGTGTTGGGCATCGCCGGCGCGGGCTGGGCAGGCTGGCTGAAGGAAAAGGATCTCACGGCGCAAAAAAGCCGGGGCGATTTTTCACTCATGAAAGGCCTGTTGCTGTCGCTGCTGGCCGGCGTCCTGTCGGCCGTCTATGGTTTTGCGCTGGAGGCGGGAGCGCCGATCGCGGATGTGGCGTCGGCGCACGGTGCCGGAGTCTTTCGCGGAAACGTGGTTTATATTTTCTCCAACACCGGCGCGTTTCTCACCACGGCGATATATTGCCTCTGGCTGCACGCGCGGCACCGGACCATCGGCGAACTGGTCGAACTGCCCGCCGGTTCGGAGAAGAATGTCTTGCCCGTAAACTTCGTGATGGCCGCGGTTACGGGCTTGCTTTGGTACGGCCAGTTCTTTTTTTACAACCTCGGGCATGTGCGGCTTGGTGAAAAATTTGCGTTCACGAGCTGGGCGATTCACATGATCATGCTCGTGCTGTTCAGCAATCTCATGGGGGTGCTGCTGCGCGAATGGCGGCAATGCCGCCGCCTGACCCACACCACCGTCGGGCTGGCGCTGGTGGTGTTGGTGGCGGCCGTCCTGCTGCTGACGTATGGCAATCATCTGGGAGACCTCACCCCGAAATAAAAGCGACCGATTATGAAACGCTATGGATCCGTCATTGCGCTCCGCCCGGAAAAAATTCAGGAATACGTCCGGCTTCATGCCGCCGTATGGCCGCAGGTTTTGCAGATGATCCAGGCGTGTCATATTCGCAATTACTCGATCTACCTGCGCAAACTCGCCGATGACCGGCATTACCTTTTCAGTTATTTTGAATATACCGGGAATGATTTCAGCGCCGACATGGCGAAGTTGTCCGCCGACCCGGCCATACAAAAATGGTGGGCCATGTGCAAGCCCTGCCACGAGCCGCTCGCCGACCGTACCGCCGAAGAGTGGTGGGCGAACATGGAAGAAGTGTTCCACCTGGATTAGCTTTATCCGAGAAAAACATTGAATTAAACCAGCAGCCATTTGTAGAAGTAATAGGCACAAGAAAGGAACGTTTTATGCCGGCAGAAATCACCCGACGCGATTACAGCCTGGTCGGCCGCGACAGCCAGCTCGCGGTGGAAATGGGGCTGGCCTCGGCGGAATGGTATGCCTGCCCCATCCCGCGCAAGCGGCTCAAGCAATTGATGCAGCGCAAGGACGGCCCGGCCATTCGCGACACCCTGCTTTGGTTCGCCCTGCTGGGGCTGACCGGCTGGCTGGGCTGGCATTTTTGGGGAACGTGGTGGTGCGTGCCGGCATTCGTCGTCTATGGCGTGCTGTATTGCTCATGCTCGGATTCGCGCTGGCACGAATGCGGCCATCGCACCGCCTTCAAAACGACCTGGATGAACGATGTTGTCTATGAGATGGCGTCGTTCATGGTGTTGCGCGAATCCACACCCTGGCGCTGGAGCCATACCCGGCATCATACCGACACCATCATCGTCGGTCGTGACCCGGAAATCGCTGTGCCGCGGCCGCCGGACCTTCTGGGAATCATCCTGGGTTTCTTCAGCCTGAAAAGCGGGCCGAAGGAATACAAGAAAATTCTCCGGCACTGCCTTGGCAAACTTACCGCGGAAGAGAAAACTTACATTCCCGAGACGGAATATCGAAGGGTTTTCTGGACGGCGCGCGTCTGGGTCCTGGTCTATGCCACCGTCATCGCCCGGGCCATTGCGGCGCACAGCATTTTACCATTGATGCTCATCGGCCTGCCATCGTTTTATGGTGCCTGGTTGCTGGTTATTTTCGGCCTGACGCAACACGCCGGACTCGCCGAGAATGTTCTGGATCATCGGTTGAATTGTCGGACGGTTTACCTGAATCCCGTTTTCCGCTTTGTCTATTGGAACATGAATTACCATCTCGAACATCACATGTTCCCCATGGTTCCCTACCACGCCTTGCCGGCCTTGCATCAGGAAATGAAGGCGGACACGCCGAAACCCTACCGCGGACTCATCGAAGCCTATCGGGAAATCATCCCGGCAATCTGGCGGCAGGTGAAAGACCCGGCTTACTACGTCAAACGCGAGCTGCCGCCGTCGGCCAAACCGTTTCCCGCTTCAATCCCAACAGCGCAGGCCGCGTGATGCATTCCGACCCAACCCGGTCCCCGGACAAACCATGAACGACGGCTGGATCAAAACCTGCAATGTGGATGACGTCGAACCCGAGGACGTGTTGCGTTTCGATCACGGTGAACAGACATTCGCGATCTACCGGACCACGGACGACAAATTTTATGCCACGGACGGTTTGTGTACGCATCAGAACGTGCATCTGGCCGGCGGTTTCGTGATGGACCACCTCATCGAATGTCCCAAGCACAACGGGCGTTTTGATTACACGACCGGCCAGGCCAAAGGCGCGCCGGTTTGCGTGGACTTGAAAACGTATCCGACCAGGGTTGAAAACGGTGAAGTCTTCATCCGGATCGGTTAAAAACCAGAACTGATGAAAATACTCTATTTCCGCTCGGTCTGGGGCCTGGACGATTCTGCCACGCTCGAAGAAAAATTGAAAAAGATCAAGGCCGGTGGCTTCGATGGGGTTGAACTGGACGTTCCGCCCGACCTGGAAACCTGCCGGCGCGCCCGGCAATCGCTCAATGCCTTGGGTCTGGCCGTCGTCGCGCAACAATGGCGAACGAACGGGCGCACCGTGGCCGAACACAAAGCCGGCTTCGAGCAGCAATACGAACGCGCGCTGGTGCTGAAACCGCTCTACTTGAACTCACACACGGGCTGTGACCACTTCGCGTTGAAAGAAAATCTTGCCCTCTTCGACCACGCGACCGCGCTGGCGGACCAGCACGGCCTGGAAGTCTATCATGAAACCCATCGCGGCCGCGCGTTGTTCAGCGCACCAGCGACGATGCAATTTCTTGCCGCGCGACCGAAATTGAAGCTCGTCGCAGATTTTTCACACTGGTGCTGCGTGCATGAGTCACTGCTCGCCGACCAGCCGGAACGTGTCGAGCGCGCGACCAAAAGTTCTTTTGCCATCCATGCCCGTATTGGTCATGCGGAAGGACCGCAGATTCCTGACCCCCGCGACCCGCTCTGGCAGCCGAATCTGGAAGCACACCTGGCCTGGTGGAAAAAAATCGTCGCCCACCGTCGCGACGAGAACTGCGCGTTTCTACCGATTTGCCCCGAATTTGGCCCCGTGCCCTACATGACCTTGCTGCCACACACGCACCAGCCGATCGCCGACCTGTGGGAAATCAACTGTTTCATGCGGGATTGGTTGAAGGAACGCCTGGCCTGAAGCTCTCGCACTTGTCAGAGCACAGATTAAGTGAGAATTTGTCGGCCTTGTGAGTGCCGAAGACCAGGCCAAAGTAATCCGTGCTTCACTTCCCCCGGGCGGGTTGTTTGCCGGACTCACCTGGCGGATTTCGCCGGAGCCGTTTCCGCTGGGCGCGAGTCCGGCGCAGGAAATCGAATCATTGGGCCGGGTGTTGCTGCAATTTTATCGCGCGGTCAATTTGCTTTATCGGCGCAGTGTGGACGGCAAACAACCGGCGTGGGTGGCAGACTTGCTGGATCGCGGCAAACCAGCCGGATTGATTCAACTCCAGCGTTCGCCCGCATTCAAAAATGATGTGCCGCGCGTCATCCGCCCCGACATTTTATTGACGGAAACCGGCTTTAGCATCACCGAGCTCGATTCGGTACCCGGCGGTATCGGCCTGACGGCATGGCTGAATCAAACATATTCCAATTCCACACTCCGCACTCCGCACTCCGCACTCATTGGCGGCGCGGACGCAATGATTCGCGGGTTCGAATCCATCTTTGGCGACGCGAAGCAGGTTCACATCATCGTATCCGAGGAAGCCGCGACCTACCGCCCGGAAATGGAATGGCTTGCCGCTCAACTCGGCTCACGATTCACTATTCGCGATTCACGATTCGACCGCTTCGCCGAAGGCGATGCAGTCTATCGTTTCTTCGAGTTGTTTGACCTGGCGAATGTGCCGAATTCGAAAAAGATTTTCGACCTGGCCGTGGAAAAAAGAATCCGCCTGACGCCGCCGCCGAAGCCGGTTTTTGAGGAGAAGTTGTTGTTTGCGCTTTTGTGGAACCGGAATCTTCGCGACTTCTGGCGGGGAGAACTGGGCGAAGGTTTCTTGTCGCGTCTGCAAAAATGGGTTCCCTACACGTGGCTCGTGGACCCGGCGCCGCTGCCACCGCACGCGGCGGTTCCTGAATTGAATCTGACGGACTGGCAGCAGCTCAAAACGCTGTCACAACGCCAGCGCGACCTGATTTTGAAGGTGTCCGGTTTTTCCGAGCACGCGTGGGGCGCGCGCGGTGTCTATCTCGGCAGCGATTTATCCCACGAAGAATGGTCGGCGGCCGTGGACCGGGCCATCACCAGTTTTCCCGTTTCGCCTTTCGTGCTGCAACGCTATGAAAAACCGAAAATGGTCGAAGCCCGATGGTTTGATTTCAAGCAGAACGCCGTCGTGCCGATGAAAGGCCGCACGCGGCTGTGCCCGTATTATTTCGTCGCCGGCGAAGGCGACGCGGCCCGCCCGCAACCGGGCGGCGTGCTGGCAACGATTGTGCCTGCCGATAAAAAGATTGTCCACGGCATGAGTGATGCTGTTCTCGCGCCGTGCGCAGTTTAACCGGAGCGCGGATTTTATTGACTGACACCGCACTTCTGGTTCACTGCCGCAACGCCACATGTCTTCAAAAATTCAGAGTGGTGATTCGAAAGCGACGACGACGGAAACCCGCCGCGCCGCCTTGCTCAATCTTTTGGGCGACGAAAATCCGAAGGTTTATCAGGCGGTGCGCGAGCAAATTCTGGCCGAAGGCAACGCCGCGAGCGAATGGTTGCGACCTTATGCCTTGAGCGATGACCCGTTGCGGCGTCGGCGCGTCCAGGAAATCCTCCGGCATGTGGACAAGCAGACCGGTGACAACCGTTTTCTTACCTTCTGCCTGAATCACGGCGAGGAATTCGATATGGAATCCGCCGCGTGGTTGCTGGCGCAAACGCAATTCCCCGAAATCAACGTGGAGGCGTATCAGGCGTTGCTGGACGGCTACGCGAACGCGTTGCGCGAGCGCATTGATCGCCACGGGCGGGCCAGCACCACGCTGGGAAAAATCAACGACTACCTTTTCGGCGAACTTGGCTTGAAGGGCAACGAACAGAATTATTACGAACCGGACAACAGTTACCTGAACCGCGTGCTCGACCGGCGGACGGGCAACCCAATTTCACTCTGCCTGTTTTACATGCTGCTGGCGCGGCGGTTGCGGCTGCCCATTGCGGGCATCGGCCTGCCGGGACATTTCATCTGCCGCCACCAGTCCGCGTCCGGCGAAATCTATGTGGACGTTTTCAATCGCGGCCGCCTGTTGACCAAGGCCGACTGCGTCCACTACCTGGTCCGTGGCAACTACGACTTGCGCGAGGAGTACCTGGCGCCGATCAGCCCGCGCCGGATTTTTCTGCGGATCTGCAGCAACCTGCACCAGATTTACCTCGAACTGGGACTGAAGGACGACGCCACCCGCCTGCAACGTTATCTCGTGGCCCTCGCGCGTTGACTTGCCAAACCGGCGCCTGCCGCGTAATAAATGGTATTGGCAGCCAGCTTAGCTCAGCGGTAGAGCAACGGTTTTGTAAACCGTCGGTCGCCGGTTCAATCCCGGCAGCTGGCTCCAGTCTTCCTTGAGCTTGTCATTGCGCCGTTGACGAAATTCGGAAACACTGCCGGAAATTTCATGCCGCGCAAAACGTTAAAGCAGCCGGATTTGGCAGCACCAGTAATGATTCTCGGCGTCGGCTCGTTCGCGCAGAGCATCGGGCAATCGCTGGCCGACGCGGGTGCGAGCGTTTCGACGTATCTCACGCGCAATTACGGACATTTCCCGCCGTCACTCGTCGGGCCGACCTTTTCGCAGGACGCATTTCCAAGCCCGGTTCCGCTCCTCAAAAAAAACGGTGTGGCGGTGGTCATTCCCCAATCCATTGACTGGGCGCTCGCGCCGTGGGCGAAGGATTTGTTGAAATCCGGTGTCGGCATCTTCAGTCCCACACGTGAAGCGATGCGCATCGAGCGCGAACGGGATTTTGCCCGCAGATTGTGTGCGGACTGCAAAATTCCGTTTCCCCAGGCTTACGTGGCGTCAAACCGGCTGGAGGCCGAAAAAATCCTGGCGCAGCATCCGCAGCCGTTTGTCATCAAGAACCCGCTCTGCTCGCCGACCAGCCCGATTCACACGATCCTATGCGAGTCCGTCGAGGACACGCGGGCATGGCTGCGACATGTCAATTACGCGGAAGGCGTTTTTTTGCAGGAATACCTGGGCCGCGCCGAGGCCGGGCACATCGCGCTGGTCAGCGGCGGCGAGATTTATTCGCTCGTCACCAATCAGGAATACAAATACGCCTTCAACGGCAACCAGGGAGTAGTCGCCGGCGCGCCGCTGGGCGGCCTCGTCGAACGCGACGAAAACGACAAGTATGGCCTGGCGCGCGAATTGATTCACCCGCTCCTGCCGTGGTTGCGCGAGGTAAATTATCACGGCCCGATTCAAGTCACGGCGGTCAAAGCCGGACAGGCTTCCAGCCTGTCTCCATCTAAAAATAAGAAGTCAGAGACAGGCGCGACGCCTGTCCTACAGAACAAATGGCATGTCATCGAATACAACATCCGCATCGGTGTCACCTCCGGTCCGATGATTTTGCGGATGCTCAAAAATGCTTTGGCAACCGTGGTCCAAACGGCCCGGAACGAAAAGCTCAATCCGCAGTTCAGGGACAAATTAAACTTCGGTTGCTCGCTGACACTGGCCGGTTACGGCTATCCGTTCACGCAAGTCCGCAGTCCGCACCTGCCGCTGGAAGCGGACGACCGGTTCGACTGCGATGTGTGGTGGAACGAAGTGGCGCGAGGTGCCGACGGCAAACTCATGTCCACCGGCCATCGCATCGCCGACGTGATCGCCCTCGCGCCGACACTGGGCGCCGCCGTGACAAAAGCCTACGCGAACATCGGCAAAATCCGCGTCGTGGGCAGCTACTTCCGCACGGACGTCGGCCATAGTCTATGGCCGCCAGGAAGAGTTTAGGAGCGGGAGGCGCACATTATTTCAACCGTCCG
>DATEGR010000468.1:0-6406 GCA_035279985.1 Verrucomicrobiia bacterium | reverse complement strand
TAGATTTCAGGTATGACTTTCAAAGCCGTCATTCATCGCGAGCCGGGCGGCGGGTATTGGGGCGAAGTGCCGGCGCTCACCGGCTGTTATTCGCAGGGTGAGACGATTGAGGAATTGCTGGTCCATTTGCGCGAGGCGGCGCAAGGCTGTCTCGAAGTGTTGCGCGAGGAAGGACGCTCGCCCGATCCGGAAGTGGAAATTACCGAGCTGGCCCTATGAGGCCAATTAGCGGGAAGGAGCTATGCCGCCGATTGGAAGAGGCGGGTTGGACGCTCAAACGCATCAAGGGCAGCCATTACATTTTCGGCAAGGCAGGCGAATGGAAAATCATTACCGTTCCCGTCCACGGGAATCAGAACATTAAACCGGGACTGGCGAATCGAATCGCCAAGGACGCCGGGATTTCGTGGTAAAGATTCTTCGACCAGGACTGCTGGCCCGGGGATTGGGCTTTCGCCGGTTGAAGGGAAATTTCTGTGCAATCCGTGTTGGCCTGGACATCCGGCTGATTTTTCAAAACCGCGCCAGGTCGCTTTTGTTTCTCATGGCCGGCAGTCATGACGAAATTCAGAAGTTTCTTCGTGGAATTTAACGCGAAGACGCCAAGTCGTGAAACGGAGCAGAAATTGTCCTCGACAAGGGTGGCTGGCGCGAAATAGCGTCTGAATTGTCGGAAAAGTCAGGCATCGCAATGACTGAATCGCATCCACCGGTAGAAGAAGGAACAACGGCGCAAAACTGCTTCGTTAGATTTGCCGCTCGGCTCAGTGTTATTGCTCCGTTGGGAGCAATTCTACTTTACATTCTTTTTGGGTTCCTCGTGGTTTCTGGCCATGCAAAATTCACACCGATTGAAATGATCATGGTCGGATTGCTTGCCATGTTGCTGGTACTGTCGGGCTTTGTTGCTGGCATCCTCGCATTGGCTTTGGGAAAGCGACACGAACACAAAGGGATTTTCGGTAAAGCCATAGTCGGCCTTTGCCTGAATAGTCTGTTGTTATTGCTGGTAATTGTTCCTCTCATTTTACTACCACATATACTGGGACAAAAATTTCCAACAACACCACAAGCGCGGCTTGATGAAGCAGTAAAGGAATTGACTGCGGCATCAACCGATGAAAATAGATTTTACGCATTGGACGATGCTGCCAAGGAGAGTTTTAACGTCGGTAAGATTGAGGATGCCAGGAATTACGCTACCGAGTTGCTTGTGCTCGCGCCGCAGTTCCGCAGTGATTGGAATTACGGCAATGCGATTCAAGATGGCAATCTTGTATTGGGACGAATTGCAGTACGAGCGGGACGAATAGAAGATGGCAAAATGTATCTGCTGAAAGCCGGTAATAGTCCAGGTTCTCCACAAATGGACAGTTTTGGTCCGAACATGAGTCTGGCAAAAGATTTACTTGAAAAGGGCGACCGCGATACGGTTCTGCAATACTTCGAACTTTGCCGCAAGTTTTGGACAATGGATAACGGCAATTTGGATCAATGGGGCAAAGAAGTAAAAGCCGGCAAAATTCCTGATTTTGGTGCGAATCTGGTTTATTAATTTCCCTTGCCATTCTCCGCCTTTCCGCTATCTTCATCCTGCCTGAACGCCGCGTGTGCGGACCTGTCCTCCGTAGCAGGATTGCGAAGGACGGATGTTCATTGAGGCTGAGAAAAAGCAGTCAACCAACAACCTAACCGGCCACGTTTTACGTGGTTTAACCTCCGTTGCCGTTTGCAGCGCCGGTAGTTAGGCAATGGAGCTTCGGTTCCCGCCGTTTGGATCCCAAGTTCCCGCAGTTCAAATATCGTTATGCTCACAATGGAAGAAGCCATGAAGCAAACCGGCTCGCTGCCGTTTGCCGCTGGCAATATCGTCAAAGGCACCATCATCGAAGTCCGCCCCAAAGAAGTCCTGGTGGACATCGGCTACAAAAGCGAGGGCGTCATCCCCGCCCAGGAATTTGAAGACATCAAGACCATCAAGGTCGGCGACGAGATTGATGTCCTGATCGAAAAACTCGAAAACAAGGAAGGCACGGTCGTCCTCTCGCACGAGAAGGCGGAGTTCAAGCGGAACTGGGAGCGCATCCTCACGATTTGCAACGAAGGCGGCACGATCCAGGGCAAGGTCAAGTCGGTCGTCAAAGGCGGCCTGGTCGTCAACATCGGCGTCGAGGCGTTTTTGCCCGCGTCGCAAATTGACATCATCACGCCGAAAAATCTCGCGCAGTTCGTCGGCAATTCCTACGAGTTCAAGGTGGTTAAAATCAACCAGGACCGGCAGAACATCGTTCTGTCACGCCGCGAACTCATCGAGCAGGAACGTTCCGAGAAGCGCGCCAAGCTGCTCGCCGAGATGGTGCCCGGCGACATCCGCAAGGGCACGGTCAAGAACATCACCGATTTCGGCGCGTTCATTGACCTCAACGGCATTGACGGCCTGTTGCACATCACGGACATGAGCTGGGGCCGCATCGCGCATCCGTCGGAACTGTTGAAGGTCGGCCAGGAAATTGACGTGGTGGTGCTGGACGTGAACAAGGAAAAGGAACGCGTCAGTCTCGGCCTCAAGCAGAAAATGGCCAATCCGTGGGACAACATCGAAACGAAGTTTCCGGTCGGCGCGCGCGTCAAGGGCAAGGTGGTCAACCTCGTGCCGTACGGCGCGTTTGTGCAGCTCGAACCGGGTGTGGAGGGCCTCGTGCACGTCACCGAGCTTTCCTGGACCAAACGCGTGGCCAAACCCAGCGACATGCTCAAGGTGGACCAGGAAATCGAAGCGATTGTCCTGGGCATCAACCGCGAGGAACAAAAAATTTCCCTCGGCATCCGCCAGTTGGAAAGCAATCCGTGGGATAACGCCGAAACCAAATACGCGGTCAAAACCCGTGTCAAAGGCAAGGTGCGCAATCTCACCAGCTACGGCGCGTTTGTGGAACTGGAGGAAGGCATTGACGGCATGATTCACGTGTCCGACATCTCGTGGACGCGCAAAATCAATCACCCGTCGGAAATCCTCAAGAAGGGCGACGAGGTTGAGGCGATCGTGCTGGAGGTGGACCGTCCGAACCAGCGCATTGCGCTCGGCATGAAACAACTCGGCGAAGACCCGTGGGAGAACATTGACAAGCTCTACAAGGTCGGCGACGTGGTCCAGGGCAAGGTCACGAAGCTCGCCAGCTTCGGCGCGTTCGTCGGGCTGCAACATGAGATTGACGGTCTGGTGCACATCTCGCAGGTCAGCGAGGAGCGCGTGGACAAAATCAAGAACGTGCTCAAGGTCGGGCAGGACGTGACCGCGCGCGTCATCAAGATTGACAAGGGTGAACGCCGCATCGGCCTGTCCATCAAGGCCGCCAGTTATTCGGACGAGCAGCTCAAGGAAGAGCAGAAGCTTCTCGACTCGCTCAAGCCCGGTGAAGATCTCGTGGCGTTGCAGCACGCCTTCGACGCCGCCGACGAAGCGAGGCAGGATTTAAAGGAATAACCGCCGCGGTAAAAATTTATTCGCGCAGGCGGGCTGGCAACGGCCCGCCTTTTTGCTGTCGGACAGGCGTCGCGCCTGTCTCTAACCTGGAAAACCCCCGCCTGAGCGGTTTCGGCAGGCAACAGCACACGACCCGCAGTCAGCGTGATGATTTACTGCAAGAAGGAGACAGGCGCGACGCCCGTCCTACGTCAGCAGCGACTTGTGCCGGTAATGCAAAATCTTGAACTCCGGTTCATCGCGAACTTCTTCGGCCAGGACAAATTTTTCGTCAAACGGCGGAAATAAGGTGTCGCCCGGCACCTCCCGTTTGACGAGCGTCAGGTAAAGGTCAGAACAACGGGGCAGGGCTTGCTCATAAATCTGCGCGCCCCCGCAGATGAAAATGTCATTGGGAAACTCCTCGGGATTCAACCGGTCCAGCGAGTTGAAAATCAAAATCTCTGTCCGCTGGTTTTTCTCCAGTTTAGTGAAGTGAAACTGGTAGGCGCGCTTGAGATAACGCCCGCCGCGCCATTCGTGGTACTGGCCGAAAATTTCCGGATGCGTCTTGATGAGCCGTTGCGGATGCCGCGTAAGAATCATGTTTTTCCGGCTGGGCAACGGCCGGCCCAGGCTTTCAAATGTCTTGCGGCCCATCACGACGATGTTCCCCAGGGTCATTTTCTTGAACCACTTGAAGTCCTCCGGCAGATGCCACGGAATTTTGCCGTCCGCGCCAATCACGCGGTTCAGCGACATCGCCGCAATGGCTTGAAAGTGTTTCACGTTGGAGTTCAAGCTTCAGCTTGCTCTGTGTTTATCTCTTTTTACCTCGCCGAGACAAGCTAAAGCTTGAACTCCAACTTACAATTCCGGCGGATCCCATGATTTTCCATAGTCCGTGATCGGATATTCCTGCCAAAGTTTCGTTGCGTGCACGCGCCCAAGCTGTTCGATGAAACTTCCACCACTGGAAAACGACCAGTCCTGCCATTGCTGGACATAACCGTGGTGTACTGGATTGTGATGAACGTAGTTTAATGTCGCCCAGAAATGCCGGTCGGATTTCATGCCCGTTTCAGAACAATTAAACCACACTTTGCGCCCGCGTTCGTTGTCTTCGCCATTCCATTCAAACGAAGTTCGTCCATGAAATTGTCCGATGCCGTGGAGCAATTCCGGCAGCTTTCTTGTCAGAACCAAGGTGTGATAGTGATTCGGCAAAACGCACCATGCGTGGATGTCCTCACAATGCACACTTAAAATCTTCAACAACCGTTCCGAAAAATCCGCCAGTCGTCTTGGGCTCAAGCCGATGATGTGCCGGTGTTCGTAACACGCCGCAGTTAGCAAATAGCGTCCGTTTTGACTTTCGAGATGCAACGGACTGTGCCAAGGGTGATTGTTGAACTTCCGAAACTCGAGCGATTTCTGTCGTTGTTTTTCGTTAAGTTTCCGCCAGAGGTACATAAGTTGGAGTTCAAGCTTCAGCTTGCTCTGGGTTTATCTCTTTTTGCCTCACTCGGACAAGCCAAAGCTTGAAAACCAACTAAACGGCAATCGGCGCCTTGATGGCCGGGTGCGGGTCGTAGCCGACCAACTCAAAATCCTCGAACCTGAAGTCGTGGATGTTTTTCACCGCCGGGTTCAATTTCATTTGCGGCAGCGGACGCGGCTCGCGGCACAGTTGCAGCTTCGCCTGTTCGAGATGATTTTTGTAAAGATGCAAATCGCCGAACGTGTGGACAAATTCGCCGGGTTTCAGTCCGCACACCTGGGCGATCATCCGGGTGAGCAGGGCATAGCTGGCAATGTTGAACGGCACGCCCAGAAATAAATCCGCGCTGCGTTGATAAAGCTGACAGCTCAACTCGCCGTCGAGCACGTAGAATTGAAACAGCGCGTGACAGGGCGCCAGCCGCATCTGATCCAATTCGCCCGGATTCCAGGCGGTGACCATGTGCCGCCGGCTGTAGGGGTTCTTTTGGATTTGCGCGATCACGTCGTCAATCTGGTTGATGGAATGGCCGGCGGGTGTGCGCCAATTGCACCATTGTGCGCCATAAATCGGGCCGAGGCTGCCGTCCGGGTCCGCCCACTCGTCCCAAATGGTCACGCCATGTTCGTGGAGATATTTGACGTTGGTATCGCCGCGCAAGAACCAGAGCAATTCGTAGATGATGGATTTGAGGTGCAACTTTTTAGTGGTGAGCAGGGGAAAACTGTTCTGCAACGGAAACCGTGCCTGTGCGCCAAACACCGAATACGTGCCGGTGCCGGTGCGGTCGGCCTTGAATTTTCCGTGCTCAAGGACATGCCGCAGCAAATCAAGGTATTGAGTCATGGCGGGAAAAATTTAACCGCGAAAGACACGAAATACACGAAAATTAGGCCTGTGAAGATTTGAGACGCCACAAGTGCCAGCGGCGGAAAATCCAAAGTACAGGCAAAATACTGAACAGAACCAGCGGATACCAAAGGCTGACCATCAGGGTCCAAAGCGGACGAACTTGGTCATGCATCTGCCAATGGCGAAAATAAACACCTGGCAAGTCACAGGCTTTCAGTTTGTCAATTGTGCTGTTCCGGTTGACCGATGCGCCGCCTCTTTGGAGTGGGTGAGGCTGGGTTTCGCGGATGGCCATCGGCAAAACCAAAAAAAGGCCGACAACTGTTCCTTCTCCCGGGGGAGAAGGTCAGGATGAGGGCGGTCGTAAAAAACCAACTTCATTTTCAGACGATATTCTTTACTTTTTCATCATGCCTGATGTCGAACGCGCCCGCGCGCTCCGCAAATAAGAAACCTGGGCGGAAAAGCTCATGTGGCGCTGGCTGCGTGACCGGCGCTTCAGCGGCTACAAATTCCGACGCCAGCATCCGAAAGGAATTTACTATCTCGATTTCTTTTGCGAAGAAGCGAGACTCGCCGTCGAACCCGAC
>DATEGR010000467.1:0-2238 GCA_035279985.1 Verrucomicrobiia bacterium | reverse complement strand
GGCGAAAATCCCGTTGTGTCCGGGCCGGTTGCGCTGGCATTTCATCGGCCACCTCCAATCCAACAAATGCCGTGACGCGGTGGAATGGTTTGAAATGATTCAGAGCGTGGACAGCCTGTCGCTGGCACAGGAAATCAGCAGCCGCGCCGGGCAGGCGGCCAAAACCATGCCGATTTTGCTGGAGGTCAACGTGGCGGGCGAAGCGAGCAAGTTCGGCTATCCACCGGAAAAACTGCTGTCGGAACTGGAAACGATCAATCAACTGCCACGGATTGAGATTCACGGCTTGATGGCCGTCCCGCCCTGGTCGGACGACCCGGAAAGATCGCGGCCGCATTTCCGGCGATTGTGCGAACTGAAAATTCAATGTGAGCAAAAGCTCGGTGCGCCCCTGCCCCATTTGAGCATGGGCATGAGCGGCGATTTTGAAGTGGCGATTGAAGAAGGCGCGACCCTGATCCGGATCGGCACGGCCTTGTTCGGCCCACGCCCCACCGCCAGATTACGCCCGGCGGCAGATTGATTTTTTCCGGTTCGAATTTTTGGTGCAATTCGCACCAGATGTCATATCTTTACAGTAATGACTATCGAGACGTACAAACGGGAGATCGCCGAGGCCGTCAGGGCTTATGAACATTACATTGTGTGCATTGACAAGACGCCGGAGGATTTTGAGGCGTCACTCACCTCGCTGATGACCAAGGCCATCAAGGCCTACGAAAATCGCGGTGAAGGATTGCGCCACGGCATTGCGCTCGACAAGCAGGTGACCATCATTCTGAGCCAGAGCGACGAAGCCCGCCCGTTGTGCGGCATTTACTTCAACCTTCACTCGCCTTATCGCAAAACCACGCTGCCCAAAACCGTCAAGTCGTTCAGCGACAAACCGCACGATTGAAAGTTTGGAATGGGAACGCGAGGCTTATTGGTCGCGCACTTCGTCTCCCATCTGGGCAGTTCCGGTCACCAGGTCGGCCACAATGTCATTGTCATGCTGGGGGCCGGTAATTTTGACCTCACCCGTCTTTAACCCGTTGCGATACAAGAACAGGATCTGATCCATGGCCGGCATCCGGCCGACGGGGAAGCTGAGCACAACGAAGCGGCCGGCGGAATTGTAGGAGGCGACCCTGGCCGTGAGCGAATTGTCGGGCGTCACGATGGAATTCAGCGGGACGGACGGAGTGGCGGGCGCCAGATAAGCGCTGGTCTCGGCCGGTTGAACCGGTTGCGCCCGGTGATGATGGAAAAGGACGCAGCCGTTCGCCAATCCCGCCACCAGGAGCAAAACCCCGAAGTTCGAAAATTTCATGGCAACAGTTAAGCCCGCGACGGCGCGCAGGTCAATTCACGATTCGGCCGGGCAGCAGTACGTTTTGCCATGGTAAGGACGCCGCGCGGCGGCGTCACCGTCCGCGTTCAGCGGACGGAACCTGACCTCCCATGAATCCTCCGGTGTTTCGTTGCGCCGCTGAACGCGGCGCAGTCATCGCAGCGCGATGACCCTACCTGAAATTCCAGGACGTACCACCACCTTCGTCCAGGCTGGTGGGGCGAGTGTGCTCGCGAGCCGCATTCGGAGAATGGCGAGGCGTTCACCCATTTCCAATTTGTTCAACCGCCAGGTTGCTCAAATCTTTTCAGTGATGACCGTATCTTCATGTTCGTAAGGCGGCGCGCAACAGCACAGTAATCGCAACGTTTCATGGCCGGTGTTCCAAAGTTTATGCTTCCGGCCGGGCAAAATCGCAATGGCATCACCAGCCTTCACCTCGCGAGTTTCATCTTCAATCCGTATTCGCCCGTTGCCATGCGTGATATAGTAAATCTCCTCCGTCTTGACGTGATAATGGTCCTGGGTGCTGCCACCGGCGGGCAACCGCGCCTCCGCGAGGCTCTGCTGACGGATGGCTGAGTTGCGGTGCGCCAGCAATTCGCGGATTTCCGAGCCGTCCTTGGTGATGAACGGCAGGGCTTCGTCGAGGTTTTTGATGTCCATAATTTTAATAGATTACCGGTCATTAAAAAGCTGGCCGCCGACGGCAGTTGGCGCAAAAACACTTCCATCTCACCTGCTGATCAGCGCCAACTCACGTCGGCGACTACACAGAAAGATTTTCCAAGCACGTCAAAAGCTTTCCGGCGTTTCCGGCATTTTCAGCCAGTTTGTCTGCCCGATGATAACGCCGGCCACAATCAAAATCATCGCCGCCCAAAACGTGGGTGTGACCGGTTCCC
>DATEGR010000466.1:0-3239 GCA_035279985.1 Verrucomicrobiia bacterium | reverse complement strand
ATCGAGGCTGAGCGTTCCAAAATCGCCGTGCTGGAATTGTTCGTGCGCATGTCGCGCGATGAATTCTACAAGGCATTCACGGAATTGAAACGCGCCGCCGACCGCGCGCAACAGGCCAAGACCCACATGGCCGAAGCCAATTTGCGCCTCGTCGTTTCCGTCGCCAAGAAATACACGAACCGTGGCCAGTCGTTCCTCGACCTGATTCAGGAAGGCAATATCGGCTTGATGAAAGGGGTCGAGAAATTCGAATATCGCCGCGGCTACAAATTTTCCACTTACGCCATCTGGTGGATCCGCCAGGCCATCACGCGCAGCATCGCCGACCAGGCCCGCACCATTCGCATTCCGGTGCACATGATTGAAATCATGAACAAGCTCTGGCGCGCCCAAAAACAGCTAACCCAGGAACTCGGCCGCGAACCCACGCCGGAAGAGCTGGCCGACGAGATGCACATGCCGGTGTCGCGCATCCACGCCCTGCTCAAGATGGCGCAACAGCCGGTGTCGCTCCATGCCCCGGTCGGTGACGACGGCGACGTGAGTGTTGGTGATTTCATCGAGGACAAGACGGCCGAGAATCCATCGGAAGTGACCAGCTACAGCCTGCTCCGCGAAAAACTGAGCGACGTGTTGACGACGCTGACCGAACGCGAGCGCAAGATTCTTGAGATGCGTTTCGGCTTGCTGGACGGCTACGAGCGCACGCTCGAGGAAATCGGCAAGATGTATAATGTCACCCGCGAACGCATCCGCCAGATTGAAGCCAAGGCGTTGCGCAAGCTGCGGCATCCGACCCGCGTCCGCCATTTGCAGGGCTTCCTTGACACGTCGGAACCGGAGATGAGCACGGCGGCCTGACGTTTGCGATTTGCGATTTTTGATTTGCGATTTACCCGACCGGTTGAGGTAAACGCGTAAAGGGCAAATCCAATGAAAGTTACTTACTACGGGCACGCCTGTTTTTCGACTGTCGTGGGCGGCAAAACGCTTCTGTTCGATCCGTTCATTTCCGGCAATCCACTGGCGAAAACCATTGACGTAAAGTCGGTGCGGGCGGATTTCATTCTGGTTTCGCACGGGCACGACGATCACGTCGGTGACACGGTGGAAATCGCCAAGCGCACCAAAGCGCTGGTGATTGCCAATTTTGAGGTGGGCGAATGGCTCCTCCGGCAGGGCGTCCCACGGGTTCACCACTTGAATCACGGGGGCGGGTACCGGTTCGATTTTGGTCGCGCCCAACTCGTCAGCGCCGTCCATTCCAGCACGATGCCCGACGGCGCCAATGGCGGCAATGCCGGTGGTTTTGTGGTCGAAAGCCCGGACGGAAACTTTTATTTCTCCGGCGACACCGCGCTGACGCTGGACATGAAACTCATCGGCGAATCCACCAAACTGAAGTTTGCCGCGCTGTGCCTTGGCGACAATTTTACGATGGGACCGGACGACGCCGTGAAGGCTGCGGAATTTGTCCGCTGCAACGAAATCCTTGGCGTCCATTACGACACCTTTCCGCCGATCAAAATCGACCACGCCGTGGCCGTCGAAAAATTCCGGGCGGCCCACAAAACCTTGCACCTGTTGCGCCCCGGTGAGGCCCATGACTTCTAACTTTTTAAGAAAAGGTAGCCGCCGACGTCAGTCGGCGCAAATCGGACAAAGGCGAATCAGATGGCGCGAACTCACGTTCGCGGCTACGAGATTAGTTGAATCGCTTTAATCACACCTGGATGGGCAGGATGAGCATCGGCCAGCCGTTTTGATAAAGCCGCCGCTGCAATTCAAAGACGACGTGATTATGCAGCCAGCGCGTCAGAAAGCTTTCGTCCTTGAACACCAGTTGCCCGGCGAAAAATTGTGATTGGGGAAAACGGTGGGCGACTTCCTCGCAGAGTTTGGCCGCTTCGTCCGCCACATCCGTGCCGATGCCAAAGTGCGCCTCGGCGTAAAACCCCTGCCGGCGCATGTAACTGAGATAACGTTCCACCTCGCGGCGTGAGTGTTCGCGAAGGTTTTCCACTTCGCGAACGCCCTTGAAATTGCCGGCATCCAGCACGCCCACCTGCAAAAAGACAAAATTTTGATACACTTTGGGAAACATCCGGATCACCGCCAGCAGCGTGTGCAGACCCAGTCCGTTGAAACCGTTGACCAAAAATACGGCGGTCCGTGCGTTCGGATCGCATTTCACTTCGGAACTTCTGTCGGTGGTGCTGTCCCGGTCCAGATTGGCGGCCGTGACGAGTTCGTTGAGCCGTTGTAGTTGGCGTTGCGTCCGCTTGTAATGGCGTTTGATCCAAAAAGCCGCGGCGATTAACAGTCCGGTGACCAGGATCGTCGCCCAGCCGCCTTCGGAGAACTTGACGACGCACAGCGAAATCAAAATGCCGCCGGTCAGGAGCATCCCGAAACCGTTCAAGAACAGTTTCCTTTTCCAGGCCGGCTGGCGCCGGCGCTCGAACCACCAGTGACGCACCATGCCCAGTTGCGAGAGCGTGAAGGTGATGAAGACGTTGATGCTGTAAAGCACCACCAGGATGCTCACGGCCGCCCGGGTGAAAAACACCACTGCCAGTGCCGCCACGCCCATCAACAGCACGCCGTTTTGGGTCACGAGCCGGTCGCTGAGGGACGCAAAGCGCGTAGGCATCCAGCGGTCCACCGCCATGTTGGCCAGCACGCGCGGGCCGCCCAGAAATCCGGTTTGGGCCGCGATGAACAGCAGGGCGGCCGAAGAAGCGAGGGCAGCGATCACAAATCCCTGTGCCAGCACCGGTGGCCAGGATGAAACAATTTGTTCAAACAATACTGCGTTCAACGTTTTGCCTGCCTGCGGCTGAACCTGGAAAAGCAGATACGCCAGCAGCAAACCGCCGACCACCAGCGCGAGCGACGCGCCCATGTAAACCATCGTCCGTTTGCCCGTTTGGACGCGCGGTTCGCGCAAGGCGGACACGCTATTGCTGACCGCCTCAATGCCGGTGTAGGTGCCCGCCCCCATGCTGTAGGATTGCAGGACCACCACAATGAGCCCCCACAAACCGATCTGGGTATAATCCGTGTGCACGTCGGACACCAGCCCGTGGACCACATCGGGCAGGGCACTGGCGTGCGCGAAAATGCCGTAAGTAATGCCGACGGCGTAGGAAACGACGAACAGAAAAAACACCGGGACCCACACCAGCACCGATTCCTTGACGCCGCGCAAATTCAGCAGAGTCAGAAAGGCAATGCCC
>DATEGR010000465.1:0-4081 GCA_035279985.1 Verrucomicrobiia bacterium | reverse complement strand
CGGCGGACATCCAGCAGGAGCTGTATGGCCGGCGGTTCAGTTTGCAATTCGATGCGTACGGATTTGACTTCCGCATCCGCGCTTAGTTCGGGCAACAACTCGATGATGAACTGGCGGTAATCGGTGGGCGCGCGCGCCGTCCGGGTGGAGGCGCCGGTGAATTCAAGGATGCTGCCAATCAATTCGTTGATGTGCCAGACCTGGTGGCGGATGTAATTGAGCGATTGCGCGCGTTTCTCCGGGGTGAGATGGGACTGGTCCAATGTTTCCACGGCCAGACTGATGACGGTCAGCGGATTCTTTAAATCGTGGAGGATGGAGCGGGCAAAATTGCCGACCACCGCCAGGCGCTCGGCTTGGATGACTTCACGCAGGTGAAGTTCATTGAAATCGCGCAAGCGCCGGCTGATTTCCTGTAACAAGTTAAAGGCGAGCCCCGGCGAACGTTTGAGCAGGGCGAGCATTTCATCGCGAGGAATGAAATAGACCCGCGCATCCCGGGCGGCAAGGGCGGTGGCCGAGCGCGGAAGGTTTTCGATCACGGCCATTTCACCGAAAATTTCGCCGGGACCCAGCTGTGAAAACACACGATGCTCCTTTCCATCCACAAAGTGCGCAATCTCCACCAGACCGTCGCGGACGATATAGACCCCATCCCCCGGGTCTCCCTGGCGAAAGATTTCCTGCCCGGTGGCGAACTGCCGTTCCTGCGTCATGCGGCGCAGGCTTTGCCAGTCGCCGGGATTCAGTCCTTGAAACAACTCCACCGACTCCAATTCGGCCATAACTGAACTTAATGGAAAACTTTAGTTACGTAAAGTCCAGAAAGGAACCGGGGGTTGAAATAGTTGCGCCCGTGAACGATAACTTGTTGACAAAGGTTTACAAAAAAGTAACATTGATGCATTCGGGTGGCAGTACGTTTCTTCAGCGGGGTTCCCCACCCCCACCTCCTTGGCGTCTGCCGCCCGAATGTTTGCAAAGCCGCTTGACGCTCCCGAGAGTATTTTTTAGCCTGACCAGCCCCATTGCGGGGGCGTAGCTCAATTGGTTAGAGCGCTGCCCTGTCACGGCAGAGGTTACGGGTTCGAGCCCCGCCGCTCCCGCCACTTCTCGCATCGTGTTTCTCACCCCGGTCGACTCCCGGGGCGCCCGTTTTGGCATCCATGCGGTCTGCCGTTATTATGACGATCGTTCACGAGCCGGAAGAGGGGTGGAAGTTGCAGGCATCTTATGGCAGGTCAAGGCTTGAAAAGCGACGCCAGGCAGAACATGCTGGATTTCATCTGAATGGTCCCATCCATTATTTCCCGTGTTTGAGCCGGAAGACCGGAAGGGCTTTGGTGACGGTGTTGATTTTCGTTTTGACGTTCCTCGCTGAAAGCCCGGTCGGTCGGGCGCAAACCCCAAATGGCATGCAGGGTTTGCCGGTAAAACGCGTCCTGATGATATTCAACGAGAGCAAGGATGTGCCGGGGAACATCGTGCTGGAACAGGCCGTGCGGGCGGAAATACAGAAGGCCGTCACCAATCGGATCGAATTTCTGGCTGAATATCTCGATGCCAGTCATTTTTCGGACAAGGAACACTTCCTCCTGTTCCAGAATTACCTTGGCAAAAAATATGCCGGACAGAAGCTCGATCTCATTATGGTGTTTCCATCACGAGACTACCGACTGGCCGGCGAACTGCCAGACGCGTTATTCCCGGATGTGCCGGTCGTCTTCGTCGCCGTCAACGAGATGGAGGTGCCGGAGGCGATCAGAAAACTGGGAGTCACCGGGATTGTGCAGCGGTTCGACCTGCGCGGCACGCTGGGTCTCATCATGCGCCTGCAGCCGGACACGCGTCGCATCGTGGTGATCGGCGGCACCACGGACGTGGATCGCGCGACCCTTGGCCGGATTGCGGAAGCGTCACGGGCGCTGGAGGGAGTTGAGTTCGATTTCTGGACCAACCGCCCGGTCCCGGAATTAACGAGGGCCGTCAGGTCGTTGCCTGAAGGCACGGCGGTGTTGTTAAGCACGGTCATCAGCGATGTGAGTGGCCAGACTTATTACATGTCACAACTGGCACAGATGCTGGCGCCTTCCGCGAGCGCGCCGGTCTATGTGCTCGGCGGGTGGGTGCTTGGCAGCGGGGCCGTGGGCGGATCGGTGGTGGATTCCGACGATCTGGGTACGAGAGCCGGGCAACTCGCCTTGCGTGTGCTCGGCGGTGCCAAGCCTGAAGATTTGTCTATTGAGGTGGCGACCAAGGGAACGCCGATGGTGGATTGGCGAGCTTTGCAGCGCTGGGACATCAAGGAAAACCGCGTGCCGGTCGGGAGCGTCGTTCGTTACCGGCCGCAGACTTTGTGGGAACAACATCGAGATCTGATTTTGATATCACTGGCCGTTTTTCTTGGACAGGCAGTCACTATCGGCGGGCTTTTGGCACAACGCAGAAAACGCCGGTGGGCCGAGGCGGAGATTCTGGCCCAGCGGATGGAACTGGCGCATGTGGCCCGCGTGTCAACGATGGGGCAGTTGTCGTCGGCATTGACCCATGAACTGAACCAGCCGCTGGGCGCCATTTTACGAAACGCGGAGGCGGCGGAAATCCTTCTCCAAAGCGAACGGCCCAATCTGGAAGAAGTCCAGGCAATATTGGCTGATATCCGCCGGGACGACAAGCGGGCGGGCGACGTGATTGACCGGATGCGCACGTTATTCAAGCGGCGGAGCCTGGTATCGGGCCGTTTGGCCCTGCGCCATCTGGTGGAAGAGACGGTTGCCCTGGTGCGACCCGATGCCGAGGCACGCCAAATCAAAATGCTGGTGCAAATATCACCCCTGTCGCCGGTGGTGTGGGGCGACCGGGTGCAATTGCAGCAAGTGTTGCTGAATCTCATCTTGAATGGCATGGATGCGATGAGCGCCATTCCCAGGTCCCGACGGTCATTGGTGGTGCAGGTTCGAGAAGTGAAGGGCGGTAACCTGCAAGTGGCGGTCAGTGATTGTGGCACCGGCATCGCGCCGGAAGATGCCCGTCACATCTTTGAACCGTTTTTTACCACGAAGCCCAATGGCATGGGCATGGGATTGGCCATTTCGCGGGCCATCATCGAGGCGCATGGCGGAAACATTTCGGTGGAAAGCAACGGGCAGAATGGAGCCACGTTCACCTTCACCCTGCCCCGGATGAAGCCTGAGAAGACGAAGGCTGGTGGCTTGCCAACGACCTCCTGATGGTTAGATTGAATTCATGACGGCCACACTTCCCAGCCGATCCGGAACGGTCTTCATCGTAGATGACGATGCGTCCTTTTTGCAGTCGGTGTCCCGCCTGCTGCGCGCGGTGGGCTACACCGTGCAAGCTTTTGCCACCGCGCAGGAATTTCTCGACCGGCTGGCCCCGGAGGTGTCCGGCTGTGTCGTGGCCGATTTGCAGATGCCGGGGATGAACGGATTGGAATTACAGAAGGGGTTAAGTCGCTCGGCCAACCCGTTACCGGTTGTTTTTCTGACGGGACAAGGCGATATTCCGACCACGGTAATCGCGATGCGGGACGGGGCGGTGGATTTTTTGACCAAGCGCGCGCCGAAGGAGGAATTGTTGGCGGCGGTGGAACGGGCGATTGACCGCGACGCGCAGGAGCGGCAGAAGCGTGGACGATTGCGGGATTTGCGCCGGCGCTTTGATGCACTGAGCGAACGCGAACTGGAGGTGTTGGCGCACGTGGTGCAAGGCAAAATGAACAAGCAAATTGCCGCCGACCTGAACATCAACGAGCGCACCGTTAAATTGCATCGCACAAACATCACGAGAAAATCAGGAGTGCAGTCGGTGGCTGAACTGACGCGCCTGGTGGATAAGGCCGGGTTGTTCAAGACACCGGGAGACAACCCGAGCAACTGACCTGATTGAATCGAACCATCCGACAGGTTTCAGCATGGGTGTCCTGATTTGAGCCTGTTTGAAATTTCAAATCAGGCCGCTGCCGGCTCCACCGGCAACCGGAACTGAGGCGATTCTTTCTTTTTCGGCCCAAATCAGCCAGTCAACCGACCCGTGAACTGCCCTTAGGGGCATTTATTGG
>DATEGR010000464.1:0-5534 GCA_035279985.1 Verrucomicrobiia bacterium | reverse complement strand
CCAAACTGGTTGTGACCACCAGCCATCCGGCGCCCTACACCCGGCATGTGGCAGTTTATGTTCCCAAACAATATGTCCCCGGGACCGTCGCACCGTTTATCGTCGGTGCCGATGGGCCCGATCGCCCGTTGTTCACGGCTTTGGACAATTTGATTGCCGGGCACAAGGTGCCAATAATGATTGCCATCTCCATCGGCAATGGCAGCGGCGACGCCCAGGGCAGCGAGCGCGGACTGGAATACGACACCATGTCCGGTCGGTATGCGGAATTCGTCGAGCGAGAGGTGCTGCCGCTGGTGGAGAACAAATGTCATGTGACCCTGACCAAAGACCCCGAAGGCCGCGCGACCATGGGCGGAAGTTCCGGCGGTTCATGCGCCTTGATCATGGCCTGGTATCATCCGGAGCTTTACCACCGCGTGCTGACGTATTCGGGTACCTACGTGAATCAGCAGTGGCCTTACGACGCAGCGACCCCGCATGGTGCCTGGGAATTTCATGAACACCTCATCACGGACAATCCGGCAAAACCCCTTCGCATCTGGCTGGAAGTCGGTGACCGCGACTTGTTGAATCCGAACGTCATGCGCGACGGAATGCACGACTGGGTGCTGGCCAACGAGCGCATGGCGCAAGTACTCGCAGGCAAAGGTTACCACTACCAATTTGTTTTCGCGCGCAACGCCGGACATGTGGATGGCCGGGTGAAACAACAAACGTTGGCTGAAGCCCTGGAATGGCTGTGGAAAGATTACACGCCGGTGACGAAATAGCGCGCGGAGTGATTATTCCCCGCTTGCCAAAAACAAAATCCCGGCGGGATATTATTCGTCCGCTGTTTTCTTCGCCGCTTCCGCCTTTTGTTTCTCGGCAAAATCCTTGCGCGCCTGCTTCGGATTGTAACCCTGAGTGGTCAGGTAATCGTCCTCGATGATGATTTTGTATTTTTTGAAGAATGCGGACTTCTCCGCCATGGACTCGCAGTCAATTGCCTCTTCGCGCGCGGCCTTGAGGTCCTGCAGCACGACCGCCTTCTGCGCGTCCGTCAGCGTGGGGAAAATCTGCAGATAAACATCGTAAGTCACCTTCACCTTGTTAATCGTCAGCACATCCTTGACCGTTTCCACCTGTTCCGGTGATAACACGGCGGCCAGATCGGATACAAACTTGTCGTGTTGCGGTTTGAACGACGCGTACACGCCGGCGATTTTGTCGAGCGCGGCGTTGGCGTTTGCCGCGTTCTTCGCCGAGCGCGCCTGGTTGAAGTCGTTCCAGAGCGGCTTGATTTGCGCGTCGTTCGCGGCATGCCAGGTCTTGAGCGCTGCGAATTGCGCCGCGAGGATGTCATGCACCCGCGCGGCTTTCGCCGCGTCCGCCAGCTTCAACTTCGCCAGGACGGGCTTGATGTGTTTTTCGAGCGAGGCCTGCTCCTTGTCCGCCGCGGTCAGGGCCGGCGTAACGGCAGGTGTGTTGGTCTGCGCGCGAACCAGCGCCGGTGCGCCGATGACCACGCCGGCAATCGCCGCGGTTAAAAGAAATTGCTTCATGACTACAGGGAAATGCGTCCGGTGCGCAAAGTCAATGACAGCGGGTATTGGAAACTGCCAAAAACCTTGAGAAAATTGAAGGGGTCAAAGCTCGTCTTCGCGCTCGGCGTAGAAGAGCTGGTGGGCGCGGTCGTAATCGGTTTCCGGCACAAAGACCCGGGCGGGGCGGTTCAAATCGCCGTCGTCCGGCGCGGCGGGGTCCACGAACGCCTGCGTGGCGGCGATGCCGTGTTTCTCCAGCATCACCACCAGCATCTCGGCGTTGACGACCGGCCCGGTGTAAAACAATTTCACGCGGAAAAGTTAACCGCAGATAAACTTACTCGCCACGCCAAAGTAGAAAGAAGGCAGAAGTGTGGGGGAAACGGGTGACGGTGGGAAAGGGTTGGACGCGGACAATTCAGTTGTAGCGGCGGTCTATGACCGCCGAATCAAATATGTCCTCTGGCTTCCAATGGATAAATTTCTCCCTGATAAGGCCAATCTTCAAGACGCGCGGCCAGACTTTTGCGCACAGGATTCTGTGCAACGTAGAGCCACTTTTCAGAATACGATTCTTCGGAGCGCATCACATGGTCAAAGAAGCCTTTCTGCCAGTGCGGTGTGGGAACATTGATTGCGCGAAGAGTTTTGGAGAGCGCGTTCTTCAAGCTCTTCATCCAGTCTGAAAGTGTGGAAAGACGGCGGTCACAGACCGCCGCTACAGCACCATCTCCCGTAGCGTCGCTCTGTGAGCAATGAGCAACAAGCGCCGATTCGTATTCGTCGCCAAATGCCACAAACAAATGCAGGTGATCCGGCATCAGAACATATTTACCGACGAACACACCACGCGTTAGTCCAGCTTCGCAAAATTTCCGGAAATCTGCGTGGATTCTGGCATAGGCGAGAATCGGTTTGCGGTCTTCCGTATTCGTGGTGACGAAATAAAGCGGATGGCTGGTGAAAAGCCGGTCAAGCCGTTTGAGTCTCGGCGGACGCGCTTCCGAGTTCATACTTGGAATTGTAGCGGCGCTCTATGAGCGCCGAAAAAAATTTGATGGACGACGGCGGTCATAGACCGCCGCTACAGTGCGCCACTCCCTCCCTGTCGTGCCGGTCTGTGACCGGCGTTGGGAGGCTCTCCTCTCCTACCCGGCTCGTATGCCAACCGTGGGCTGATGGATTTGAATCCCGTTGGGATTCGTGAAATTGGGTCGAGCAGCTTAAAGGCTTGAAATGCTTGGCTTTTCCAAAGCTTGCTCTACTTTTTACTCATGGCTACGAAAGTTGCAGAAGGAGTTCCCGAACATATCGCACAGTTTTTGAAAGCATCATCTGAGCTCTCCCAGCGCACACGATACGAATGATCTACCTAGAGGCTGTGGTGACACAGTGCGCTTTCTTGATGAACAACCATCTCCGAGAGCACCTGCTAAAAATCACGAGCAAGGACCCTTGGGCGATGGTTCGCTACAATCAGGATTGGACAAAATTTTGCACCGATGAGGAAAACGCCTAGCGAATGTTTAATTCTTCGTTTCCGCTAGTTCCTCTTCGAAGTCCACGATTTCCTTTATCTGGACGAGGAACCAGCGGTCAATCTTGGTCAGGTTGAAAATCTCGTCGATGGTGAAGCCGGCGCGGAGGGCGTGGCGGATGAAGAAGATGCGTTCGGCGTTGGGCATGCTCAATTTGCGGCTGATGACGTCCTTGGGCAGGATGTCGCGGTCGCCATAAACTTCCGTGCCGATGCGCCAGGGCTTGCCGTCGCCGCCCAGCCCGCTGCGGCCAATCTCCAGCGAGCGCAGACATTTTTGCAGCGATTCCTTGAACGTCCGGCCAATGGCCATCGCTTCGCCCACGCTTTTCATCTGCGTCGTCAGCGTCGGGTCGGCTTGCGGGAATTTCTCGAAGGCAAACCGCGGAATTTTGGTAACAACATAATCAATGGTCGGCTCGAAGCTGGCCGGCGTTTCGCGCGTGATGTCGTTGCGGATCTCGTCGAGCAGGTAGCCGACGGCGAGTTTGGCGGCGATTTTGGCGATGGGAAAGCCGGTGGCCTTGGACGCCAGCGCCGAGCTGCGGCTGACGCGCGGGTTCATCTCGATAATGACCATGCGGCCGTTGTCCGGGTTGACCGCGAACTGGATGTTCGAGCCGCCGGTCTCGACACCCACCGCGCGAATCACGGCGAAGCTGGCGTCGCGCATGATTTGGAATTCCTTGTCCGTCAGCGTCTGGATGGGCGCGACCGTTATGCTATCGCCGGTGTGCACGCCCATCGGATCGAAATTTTCGATGGAACAGATGATGACGCAATTGTCGGCCTTGTCGCGCATGACCTCCATTTCGTATTCCTTCCAGCCGAGCAGGGATTCTTCGATCAGGATTTCCGAGACGGGCGAAAGTTCCATGCCGCGCTTGGCGAGGACTTCAAATTCCTCAAGATTGTAGGCGATGCCGCCGCCAGTGCCGCCGAGGGTGAACGCGGGCCGGATGATGACGGGGAACCGCCCAATTTTTTCTGCGACGACGCGGGCCTCGTCGATGTTGTGCGCGGTGCCGCTGACGGGAACGTCAAGCCCGATGGAAATCATCAAATCCTTGAACGCCTGCCGGTCTTCGCCTTTATGGATGGCGTCAGCCTTCGCTCCAATCATCTCGACGCCGTGTCTCTCGAGAACCCCGGAGCGATGCAGGGCCATGGCTGTGTTGAGCGCGGTCTGGCCACCAAGCGTCGGGAGCAGAACGAGTTTGCCTTTCGCGCCCAGCTTCTTCATCTCGTCCTTCTCACGGAGGATGATTTTTTCAATGCACTCGGTCGTGATGGGCTCGATATAGGTGCGGTCGGCAAACTCCGGGTCGGTCATGATGGTGGCCGGGTTGGAGTTCACGAGCACGACGCGGTAGCCTTCCTCCTTGAGTGCCTTGCAGGCCTGCGTGCCGGAATAGTCGAACTCGCACGCCTGGCCGATGATGATCGGGCCGGCGCCGATGATGAGGACGGAATGAATGTCGGTCCGTTTAGGCATCTTCGAATTTATGATTTATGATTTACGATTTTAAAAAGTCCAAATCCCCGTGCGCCGCTTGCCGAAATTCCGGTTCACCCCATCGCCATCCAAAACGGCCATAAATGAAACACGAATGCACCGCGGATTAAAAGGCAAAAGCCTTTCCCCCAATCAAATAACTTTCCGCTTGCAAATTACTTTCAGAAATGATTATGATTAGGGTGAATTAGGTCTGCAAGGTGTGAACCCGAAACGACAGCCGAAGTCGTTTGTTCAGCGCGGAGGCATAAAACCGTTCATCTTCCGCGAGGATACCTTCCCGGTTGCCATCCATCAATTTCCGTCGCCCGTCCGTTTCCTGTTCCGCCGATTCACCACGGTCAGCCAGCGCCCCGTCGCCCTCAACCGGCCTCCCAATCCATGAAAACCATTCACATCAAAAGAGCTGCGCTTTTGTTTGTCTGCCTGACCCTCAATCTCCAACTCTCAATCGTTTCACTGACAGCGGCTGTTCTGACCGTGACGTCGCTTGCGGACAGCGGCCCTGGTTCCTTGCGCGATCAAGTCGCAGCCAGCGCCGCCGGCGATACCATTCAGTTTGCCGTTAATGGCACCATGCTGCTCTCTTCGGCCATCAACATCTCCCACACGCTCAATGTGCAGGGGCCGGGGGCTTCCGCATTGGTGGTGAATGCCAACCACGCGGGTCGTGCGTTTGATACCAGTGGGGAACCGGTGATTCTTTCTGGAATGACGATCACCAATGGTTTGGTGGTCGGTGCGCAGGGTTCCGATGGTGGTATCGGACAGAACGGGGCAGACGGTGGCAGCGCCTACGGCGGCGCGATCCTGGATTCAGGGATTTCGTTTGTTCTGTCCAACTGCTGGTTGGTTGGCAACGTTGCTCAAGGCGGTGAGGGCGGCCGTGGAGGCAATAATGTTATCGGCACCACCTACTTCCCGCCGGGCCGAGGCGGCGGTGGCGGTTTGG
>DATEGR010000463.1:0-21162 GCA_035279985.1 Verrucomicrobiia bacterium | reverse complement strand
CCAACACGACTTATAACGTGGCCGTGTTCAGCTATGCCGGTTCCGGCAGCTCGACGGCCTACAGCCATGCGCCCGCCACCGGCAGCCTCACGATTCCGCCGAACCAGGTTTTGGCGCAGGTGAATGTTCAAAACGCGGACGTCTCGGTCACGTTCAGCGCCAATCCGGGCAAATGGTATTGGCTGCAATACTCCGATTCGTTGAGTCCGGCGAACTGGCAGAACGTGGTGCCCGGCCCGGTGCTGGCCACCGGCTCGCTCATGACGGTCATTCACCCTGGCGGCGCGTCGGCGCCGCAGCGGTTCTACCGGCTGCAACAGCTGGACCCGGAGTTTGCCGTCAAGACCAGCAGCGGCACCGGCAGCGGCGGCATTACCAGTCTCCAGCGCACCGACGATGCTTATACCACGGAATATATCAGCGGCGGCAAACTCGGGAACGTGATTATGCGGTATGAACCTTCCGGCGGCACGAGCTGGAATTCAGTATATACGTCCATACCCAGTGGCATTGCCTCGGCGACGAACTACACCAGTCCCGATGGCACGCGGTACATCAGCCATTACGTGATCACCAGCGGCTTGTCCGGTTCATTCGTGTTGGAGTCGGTGTTCACTTTCCAGCAGGACGGTATGCTGTGGTCGTTGAATCTGACCAATTTGAGCAGCCAACCGGTGGTGGTAGGCGACCTGGCGTTGCCGCTGCCGATGAACACGGGCTTTTCCGGCGTCACTTCCAGTACCATGCAGCACTTTTTGATTTCCGGCAGCGACTCATTTTTGTTCTGGATGCGCCCGGACAGCGTGGGGCCGTATCTGTTGATGACACCGGACGACCAGACGAAACTTGAATATTGGGATGTGTTGAACGGTTACGAAGTTTATATCCATTCCTATGCCGCAGGGACCAATGGAGCGGCGCAAAATCCAACGGTGACCACCCAGGGCCAGCGCTGGCGCCAGCCCGACACCAGCCTGACGCTCGCCGCGGGCGCATCGCAAAGCTACGGCTTCAAGTTTCAATGGGCGACGAACTACGACGCCATCCGGCAGGATCTGGTGGACAACGGCAAAATTGACGTTCACGTCGTGCCCGGCATGACGGTGCCGACGAACCTTTTCGCGGAGATTGCGTTGAACACGACGCAGCAAATCACCAGTGTCACCGCCGAATTCCCGTCACAAACCCAGATCCAATCGCTGGGTAACAATGGCAACAACCAGTTGTACAAAATCCAGTTCTCGCAACCCGGCGAGAACGAACTGACCGTCCAGTACGGCAGCGGCCAGACAATGTATCTGGAATTTTTCGTTACCGAACCGTTGGCAACCCTGATCCAGAAGCGCGCCGCGTTTCTGGTGAGCCACCAGATCATCACCAACAAGTGGTACAGTGGGCTGTTTTGCGATTTGAACATGAATGACGGGGTGATGGTGACGCCGGACAATACCGACACGCTCGGTACGAGTTTCCAGGTCTATGAAATCGCCAGCGACGACGCCGGCGAATCCCGGCCGGCGTATCTGGCCACGAAGGAAGCCGTGTATCCGGTGCAGAGCGAGGTTTCGGCGCTGGATTATTACATCACCAATTTTGTCTGGGGCGGCCTTCAGCGCGCCACCAACGAGACTTTTTCCTACGGCGTTTACGGCGTGCCCGACTGGCACACGCTGCGCACCAACAACAATCTCAGCATCGGGCGCGGCTACGATTACCCGCACATCATCGTGATGTATTACGGCATGTACCGGGTGGCGAAATATCATCCGGAAATCACCACTGCGTTGAGCGCGGATACTTATCTGCAACGCGCCTGGGGCACGGCGATGGCGCTGTGGAGTTACGGCGGCGGCCAGGCGACCCAGGTGGGATTGATGAATGAAGTTGTCATTCCGGACTTGATCAACGATTTGAACGCTGAAGGGATGACCAATCAAGCGGCCCAGCTGCGGACAAATTGGGAAACCAAAGTCAGCTATTACGTGAACGGCAATGCGGATTTGTTTGCGTCGGAATACGCGTTTGATTCCACGGGTTTCGAATCCCAGGAAGCCTACGCGAAATATGCGTTACAACACGCGGGGTCAGACGCGCTGATGGGTTCCGGCAATCCATCGGCTTTTCTGCAGCAGGTCCAGCAATATCAGAACACCGAAATCACGGCCAACGTCTTCGACCGCGGCTGGCTGGAGACGGCTTATTATTACTATGGCAGCGATTATCGCGGCGACATGGGCAACGACTATATCGTGACATACATGGCGCAGATGGGCGGGTGGGGACTGCTCGATTACGCGCTGTATTACGCCACGAATTCCACGGACTTTCTCCGACTCGGTTACGGTTCGTATCTCAACGGCTGGTCCACGATGAACAGCGGGCCGCCGCCCAATTACGGCTTCTGGTATCCCGGTGCGGCCTACGACGGCGGTTGCGGTGGCGGTTTCGAACCTTCGCCCTACAACACCACCTGGCTGGGGGGACAACCGATGCATCGCGGACCCTGGTATTATTCCGCCGAAGAAAACCTTGGCTTCTGCGGCGCGGTGCGGATGGCGGCCACGATTCTGGCGGATGATCCCATCTTCGGCCGGTTCTGCTACGGCGGCACCTGGCAACAGACCACCAATATCCAGGTGATTCCACTGGACGGCGTGCGTCGCCGGTTCCACGCCATGTTTAGCACCGGTTACCTCCATCTGGTGCTGGACAACGACCGGTTCGCCGCCTCGCAACCGGTTGCGCTGGCATCGGATTTGTCGCAAGTCGGTTTCCAAATCGAGAGTGAGAACACGGCGGCGCATTCCGTGACGCTTCATTTCACGTCCTCAACCGCGGCCACCTACACCTTCAGCAGCATTCACGGTGCGATTACGACGACGAATCTGCTGGCCGGACAGGAAGCCGTCGTGAGTTTGCCGAAGGACGCCGGGAGTTCACCGCAGCCATTCAACATCTCGAGATAAGTGGGCATTTCTATTATTCGGTCCGTTGTGACCTGGCGAAAATTGCTATTCGCCACGCTCCTGGTTGCTTTTGCGATTTTCCGTTCCGGGGCGCAACCGCCGCCACTTGTGGCACAGGGGGAAGTTCGCGGCGCAGACATGATGATTACCAGCACCAACACGGTACCGGGCAAATGGTATCAGGCGCAATGGGCTGCTTCGCTGGAATCGTCGAACTGGCAGGTGGCCCCGCTGCCTGCACAACGTGCAACGGATGTGACCACCACGCTGGTGTTGTCGAACGGGGCGACGGCGCCGCAACGGTTTTATCGGTTGCAACAGATGGATTTGCCCCCGGCGGGCCGCAATGTGGCGATGGCGGCGACGCCTCAGACTTCGTATGTTTCATCCTGGGAAACGCTGTCGGCGGTAAACGATGGCTATGTCCCGATCAACTCGGCGGATCATAGTCATGGAGCTTACGGCAACTGGCCGCAAACCGGTCTGCAATGGGTGGAGTATGACTGGCCGCTACCCATCAACACCGCCAGGATTGACGTGTATTGGTGGCAGGACAACCAGGGCATCTACGCGCCGGCCTCGTGCAGTTTGCAGTATTGGGACGGGAACAATTTTACGCCCGTAAGCAATCCGTCCGGCCTGGGGGTGGCGTTGAATCAATTCAACACCACGACCTTCGATCCGGTCACGACCACCCGGCTGCGGCTCCTGGTGCAATCGGACACCGCCGGTCACTCCACCGGCATTATCGAATGGCGCGTTTATGACGCCGGCGGTTCGCCGACGAATTTTCCGCCGGTCGTAAACGCCGGGGTTGACCGCGATGTCATCGTTGGCGGCAACACCTACCTGAACGGTTCGGTTCAGGACGACGGCGCTGTCTTCACGAACCCGGTCGTCACGTGGAGCGTATTGTCTGGTCCGGGCACCGTGACTTTTGCCAATTCGAATGTGCTAAACACGGCAGCCAGTTTCTCGGCGCCCGGCGCATTTGTGCTCCAGTTGGCTGCCTACGACGGACAGTACACCGGCACCAGCACGGTGAACGTGGCGGTGGCGCCAGCGCCTCCGGCCATCCATTTGCTGCCGGTCTATGTGACGCCGTACACCATCACCAGCCCGCTTTGGCGCTACCGGCTCAACCGGACACTCACGAACTGGATTCCGCATCTGTATGCCCAGTTGAACAATCCGAACCTGGCGCAAGGCAATATCAACAGTTTCATCCAAGCCGGCAATAAGCTGGCCGGACGCGCCTATACCGTGCCCGCTGTCGATCCCTGGGCTGACGCTTACACTTTGAACACAGTTGAGGCGATGTGCTACGCGCTGATGTATGATGCGCAGGGCGACCCGGCGGTCCTCGCCGCGCAGAACACCTTCCGAACCAATCTGAATTATTGGATTCCCATCATCCTCGGCGCGCAGGAATCGGACGGATATCTGCACACCTACACGACCCTCCGCAGCCTGCCGCGCTGGTCCAACAACAGTCTCCACGAAGGTTATGCGGGTGGTTATTTCATTGAGGCGGCTTTGGCCCATTATCTGATGACGGGTCGCAGCGATCCGACATTGTACAACGCGGCCAAAAAGCTGGCCGATTGCTGGTACAACAACCTTTATGTGCCACGCAAGCTGTGGTTCGACGGACATGAGAACATGGAGCAAGCCCTGGTGCATCTGGGCCGGTTCATGAACGAGTATGAAGGCGCCGGCACCGGCCAGAAGTACATCACGCTGGCCAAGTACCTGATGGACATGCGCGGCACGCCGGCCGTCAATGCCGCCCTGGGAGACGACAGCACCTACGACCAGAGCCAGGCCCCGGTGATTCAACAGTACGAAGCCGTGGGCCACGCCGTACGCGCGATGTATCTCTATTCCGGCATGGCGGACGTCGCCCTGGGAACCGGCAATGTTGACTACCAGAGTGCCGCGCTCTCGCTTTGGAACAATCTGGTCAACAAGAAATATTACGTGACCGGCGGAGTCGGCAGCGGCGAAACCTCGGAAGGCTTTGGCAACAATTACTCGTTGCCCAACAATTCCTACTGCGAAACCTGCGCCGGTTGCGGCACGCTCTTCTTCTTCCACAAGCTGAACCTCGCCTGGGTGGACGCCAAATACGCGGACTTGATGGAGAATGTGCTCTACAATGAAATCCTCGGTTCGCTCGATGACGCCGCCACCAGCATCTTTTATCCCAATCCGCTCACGGGCGGGGCGCGCGCTACGTGGACCGGCGTTCCCTGCTGTTACGGCAACGCGGCCCGGACCTTATTCGAACTGCCCACCTGGATTTATGCCCGGAGTTCGGATGCGATTTATGTTAACCTCTTCATCGGCAGCACGGTTACCATCCCCGGTATCTCCGGTACCAGCGTACAAATGATCCAAACTACGACTTATCCATGGACCAATCATGTTTCCATTGTCGTCAATCCGGCAACGACGACTAATTTTACCTTGAACATCCGGGTGCCGAACCGGACTTGGAGCGAGCTGTACGCTCCGACACCGACTGTCAACGGATTCACTTCCGTCCAACTGAACGGCGCGCCCATCAGTCCCGTCATCACGAACGGCTATGCGGCCATTACGCGAATTTGGGCGGCGGGAGACACGATTGAACTGGTGTTACCGATGATGGTGCAGCGGCTCAAGGCCAGCAACCAGGTGGCCGCCGATGCCGGGCTGGTCGCGCTGCAATATGGTCCGCTGGTTTACAACATCGAGAGCGCGGACCAGAACACAGGCCTTGTTCTCGACCCGGCCGCGCCCTTGTCAGTTCAATACACGAACATTTTGGGCGGGTTCATGAAAATCACCGGTGTTTGGACCAACGGCGCCACGCTGACGGCGATTCCGAATTATGCCCGGCTCAATCGCGGTGGAAGCAGCGCCGTCTGGTTCAGGGATCAATAGAGCGTTTTTAGAAAAGGTGTAGCCGCCGACGTCTGTCGGCGCAATTCAAACAAACGGGGAATTATATGGCGCGAACTGACGTTCGCGGCTACGAGATTAATTGAATTGCTCCAGCCGGGAACTCTCCGCACTTTCGGCGGACCCACAATTATTTAAGATCATGGACCGACTGTTCCCCGACTGGTCAGGCTCTGGTCCTCGCAATGGTGAAGGCCTTGGGTTTCGCGCCGCCGTTCATGGGCAGATCGAGGACGGTTTCCTGCCCGTTCCTTAACTGCTCCTGGATAATCATTCCTTGCTGATCGCGCACCGTGTAGTTGCCGGCCGGGGCGGAAAAATGAATTCGGGCGACGTGCGGCGCCGGGTTGCCGCTTTCAAGTTGAAAGCGCATTTCCGACAGGTCTTCCTTGAGGACAATGGGCTGGTCAGGCGGAAAGCGATCGGTGTCCGAGATGAAATGAACCCGGCCATTGTTCAACATCGCGTGGAAACGCCGCCGCAAACCGTCTTTGGGAAAGATTTCCATCCAGCCGTTGTTCTCCCTCCAATCACCACCGTAACAGAATCGGCCGAAAATCGGATCATCCGCCAGAATTGTGGCGGCCGTGCGTAATGCGGCGCAGTAGCCGAGATCCATTTCGCAGGCGTAATACCACGCGCCGCGATGATGCGGCTGATCCAGCCACGTCATGCCGTAAGGCGCCGGTTCGAAGCCGCCGCCCGCGCCGCCGTCATCGGCCTTGCCGGGATACCAGTAGCCATAGTTCGATTGGGGTGTGCCGCTGTTCATCAGGGCCCAGGAGCTAAGCGAAGAGGCATAGCCCAGGCGCAAATATGGGCAGGGATTGGTCGCGAAATTCAAGGCATAATCGAGCACGGCCCAGCCGCCCATCTGGGCCATATAACTCAAGGTGTAGGCGTTGCCCGCCCCGGCGCGATAGTCGCTGCCCAGATAATAATAGGCCGGCTCCAGCCAGCCGCGGCAGAAGATGTTCGCGGCGATTTGCGTGCTTAAAAACTTTTCCGCGTTCGCCAGGGGAATGCCCGAATTCGTTTCACCCGGTTTGTCCGCATGGCGC
Source organism: Verrucomicrobiia bacterium (assembly GCA_035279985.1). Lineage (GTDB taxonomy): Bacteria > Verrucomicrobiota > Verrucomicrobiia > Limisphaerales > UBA11358 > UBA11358. The sequence continues at coordinate 14,189 of DATEGR010000463.1, read as the reverse complement.
ATCGCATATTTGGCCAATGCTTCCGTGGATTCGAAGCCGGTGGAATCAAACGGATATTCCGAGCCGAACAAATCGGGATTATCGTTGACGAAATACTTGACCTTGCGCACCCAGAATTGCCGCAACGTGTCCGCTTCGCCCTCCAAGCCGTTGGCCTGCAAGGCATGGATCAGGTTCACAATGACCAATTCGTTGTAAAAACCAGTGCCATAAGGCGACCAGCCTTTCCACACCTCGTGCGGAACGGTGAACATGGCCTGGGCCGTGCCATAGGCGCGCAGCAGATAGTCTTTCGCGGTCAGCGCCATTTTAATCTCCGGGTGGTATCGGGCGATACGATACATGCTGAAGTACATCAGGACGACGTGCGGGTAATCGTACTCGCGGAAAAGGTGTAATTGACCGTTTCGACCCGGATCCTTGCTGTCGCGGTTCTGCTTCCAATCAGGAATGCCGTAGATGCCGTAGGCGTAGGTCTCGTTCGCGGTGCGCTGCAATCCGCCCCAGACGAAATGTTGGATGTAATAGTCCAGCGCCGAGACCTGGCTTTGCACGGGATACTCCGCGTTTTCCGCCGCCAGATACGCCGGGTGGCCGAGACCCGCGTCGTCGCAAGTGATGGCATAAATTCGAAAGCCACGCAGCCGGTCATGATTGTCCGGCGTCAGTTGCACGTGGTCATCCATGTTCCATTCGCAGAAGAGCCCGTTATACCACTTGTTGGTATCGTGCACCTGATGATCGGCGATAAATGCCGCCCGCTTCTGGAACAAGATCTCCAGCGGTTCGGTGACAAAGAATTCCAGATACAGGTACCGCCCCTGGCCATAATGAACGGTCAATTCGTTCTCGCCGAGCCTGGAAAATTGGACCCGATACAAGCGGGTGTCGTCCTTCCGGCCCAACGGCGTAATCCGGGTCGTTTCCGGAAACTCGGCCTCGACCGAGGCGACCGGCTGGGTCGTCCGCAAGGCAATCTCGGCGAACAGATTGGTCGGCACCGTCATGCCGGGAACGACCTGCACATCCACCTTGCCTTCGTTCACGAGAATCTGGCGCACGCCGTCGTAATTCGCGGCCCATTGAAATTTGAAGCCGTACGACTGCGTATCTCCGGACTTTCCCTTCGGCGCCAGCCTCAGGCTGGTGTTGGGCTGACGCCAGCGGGTGCCGTGTTCCCGGGCTACCGCGCCCGCCGCCGCCGAAAAGATGTAGGCGCGGAATTCGCGGCGGGGCGCGTCCCAGTATTCCAGTTTGGTGTTGTCCTCCGGCGTCATTGTCAGATAAGGGCCCACGCTGTTGGGCCGCATCCAGAACATGAACGAGCCGTAACCCGACACGAAACTGTGTTTCAGGACGCTGGTCGTGGCCGGGCGGCCCCGCCGGAACGACGAATTCATTGGAAACGGAAACGCGAGGTCGCCAATCTCCAGCGGCTGGCGACCGACGTTGTGCAGCGTCACCGTCCAGAGGATGGCCTGTGGTTGAACGGCAAAACGCATTTCAATGGCCAGCGCCGGCGACGCGCCATTGGTGATTGTGTAAATCGTCCGGTAGCGCGTACCCTCCGGACCTGGAACCACAACTCCGTTTTGAGCAAGGTCGGCGGTATTGACCGACTCCCACGGTCCGCCCGGGGATCGGAAGCGGATGAACGCATCCCCCAGTCTTCGGCCGGGGGTGATGTATTCCGTGTCGAAGGGATCGTGGGCTTGCTTGAGGCTGACCATGGCGCCCGCCTGGAGTTTGACGTCAAACCCGGAATTGGTCAGCGCGATTTGCGGTTGTTGGGCTGATTGAGAAAAGACCGTCATCGTTGCCGTCAGAAAGAGAAACAGGCAGACGCCTCTGCCGGCCGCGGCCGAAATGATTTGATGGCAGTGCGAAAGGTGGCGCTGGTGCATTGGTGCTTTATGAGTTGTAGCGCACCTCCCGGATTCACGCAATCGCCCCGGATGAAATCGGATAGATGTTTGTGCATTTCAAGCATGGGCGTGCTTGACGATACCCGCTCAAATCAAAAAAGATGCACTCGGTTCGAAATGCCACCAGGTCCAATTCGCAGCCATAGGTGCGTTACCCATCCCAGCCATGCCAAATAACCATTCCACCTCGCTGGTATTCGCCGGTTCCGCCTGCCTATTGATCGCGGTCCTGGCTGGTACCTTCACCGGTTGCCGTTCGCCGCAAGCGGCGGAATCTTCGGCGACCACCTATTCCCGGTTGTTGCCGACCGAAGTGATCAAAAATGCCGTGCCGTGCGAAGCCCGGCCGTTGCCGTTGTCCGACGTGCGCCTCACCGGCGGACCGCTCAAGCACGCGCAGGAACTTGACGCCCGGTATCTGCTCGAACTCGAGCCCGACCAAATTATGTATTATTTACGCCAGGAGGCCGGTCTGAAACCCAAAGCCAGCCACGGTGACGCTGGCTGGGACGGGCCCGGCCGGAATCTGACCGGCCACATTGCCGGGCATTACCTCTCGGCAGTAAGTTATATGTATGCCGCCACGGGCGATCCCCGTTTCAAACAACGGGCCGATTATATGGTGGAACAACTCAAGGACGTGCAGGACGCGCAGGGCGACGGCTATATCGGCGCGCTCATGGGCACGGAGCGCGTTGGCGGCACCAACCGGCTGGTGAAGGGCAAAGTACTTTTCCAGGAACTCGCCCGCGGCGAAATCCGTTCCGGCGGCTTCGACCTCAACGGCATGTGGTCGCCGTGGTATGTGGAGCACAAGATTTTCGCCGGCCTGCGCGACGCGTACCGGCTGACGGGCGATCGCACCGCGTTGAAGATGGAAATCAAATTCGCCGGGTGGGTGGGCAGCATCGTCACCAATCTGGACGACGCCCAGGACCAGCGGATGTTGAACACCGAGTTTGGCGGCATGAATGAAGTCCTGGCGGACCTTTATGCCGACACCGGCGACAAACGCTGGCTGGCGTTGTCCGACAAATTCGAGCACCGGTCCTTCGTGGAACCGCTGGCGCATCAGGAGGACGACCTCGGTGGCAGGCACGAGAACATGGAAATTCCAAAAATCATCGGCGATCTGGCGCGCTATCTTTACACGGGCAACGAAACCGACGGTTCGGCCGCGAAATTTTTCTGGGACCAGGTCGTATTCCATCACAGCTTCGCCACCGGCGGGGCGGGGCATGACGAATACTTCGGCCCGGCCGACAAGTTGAACAACATCGTCGAGGGGCGCGATGACGAATCCTGTCCGGTCTACAACATGCTCAAGCTCACACGGACGCTGTTTGCCCTTCATCCGGACATCAAGTATGCGGACTTTCAGGAACGGGCCGTGTTCAACCATGTGCTGGCGTCGATTGATCCCAACGACGGGCGGACCTGTTACATGGTGCCGGTGGGGCAGGGGGTCCAGCATGAATATCAGGATATGTTCCGCGATTTCACCTGCTGTGTTGGTACCGGCATGGAAGACATGGGGATTCTCGGCGACGGAATTTATTATGAGTCCGGCGACAAGCTTTGGGTGAACCTTTACACGCCTTCCCGGGTGGAATGGAAAAGGAATTCGGTGCGGTTTGAAATGCAGGCGGATTTGCCTGACGGCGAAAATGCGACGCTCAAGCTGGCGCTGAAGTCACCGGCAAAATTTACGCTGGCGTTGCGACGGCCGGCCTGGGCGGGCGACGGATTTGCCGTGACCATCAACGGCCGGCCGGTTCAGGACTTGCCGCAACCCGATTCGTATGTCGAACTCATCCGCACCTGGCGCAACGGCGACACGGTGGCCCTGGTGCTGCCGAAACAACTTCACGCAGAGCCGTTGCCCGACAATTCGCGCCGCGTGGCTTTGATGTGGGGACCGCTGGTGCTGGCCGGAGACTTGGGACCGGAAAATCGGCGTGGTGGTTACGGTCGCCGGGCTCAACAGCCCGAAGAGGTGCCGGTGTTTGTCGCAGCCGCGCAACCCGTGGCCGAGTGGCTCAAACCCGTTCCCGGCCAGCCCGGCATGTTTCGGACCGACGGCGTCGGGCGTCCGGCGGAGGTGACGTTCAAACCGTTTTATCAACTGCCGGAGCGCACCTACGGCATCTACTGGGATTTGTTCACGCCGGCAGAATGGGAAAAAAAGTCGGCCGAACTGGCCGCCGAACGTGAACATCAGCATCAGCTCGAATTGGCGACCGTGGCGTTTGTGCAGCCGGGCGAGATGCAGATGGAACGGGATTTCAACGAACAAGGCGAACAAAGCTGGCCCGACCGGATCATGGGCCGCCCCGCGCGCCGCGGGCGGGATTGGTTCTCCTTCGATCTGCCGGTGGATCCGGCGCATCCCCTGGCGCTGGTCGTCACGTATTACAGCGACGAATGGCGCCCGCGCACGTTTGACATCCTGGTGGATGGCCAGCGCGTTGGTGAGCAGACGGTGGAAAAAGGCGCGACCGAACCGCATTTCTTCGATGCCGAATACACGATTCCCGCCAACCTCGTTCAAGGCAAACAAAAGGTGACGGTGCGTTTCCAGGCCACCCAGGGAAATGAAATCGCCGCCGTGTTCGGCCTCCGCGTGATTCGCGCCGATAAAGCGCGGCAAGGATTTTCTGAATGAGTTCCCGGTTCGCCCCGTTCCCATTAAGGGCAGCGTGCATTTGGGATATGAGCTAGTGGATTTCACTTATGGGCGTTAACAGAAATTCTGTTAGTGTCCCAATATGCCAACCGAGCGATTTCTACCCTGGCCGGACAGGCCGGTGGCCGGATGTCATCCATACGGGATTGGTGCTGCCTGGGAAGGAAGTCGGGCCGGGTCAAACCGTATGGGGTTCGCCTTGTCAGCGCAGTTGTTATGGATACCTCGTTCCTGCAGGCGCGCTTTTGAAGCATTTAAAGCAACAAGGCGCTAAACCTCTCTATCAACCTAAAGAACTCACCCCCCAATGCTTATAACTTATGAAAACCGTGAAATCAGTTCGTAAAAACGCGAGCCGTTTACTGATGGCCTTGTTCTGTGGTGGCCTGGCTTGGTCCGCCCAGGCCGGAAGCATCACCAATAATTTTACCTCCGGTGCCGACTATGTCGCCAATGGCGTGCTTGGGACCATGTGGGACGGCGTGTATTTGGGCTTAGGGGATGTGCCGGGCGGCAACGACGGCGGCGATGGCAGTGGCACCACGCTGCTGGGTAATGAAGCCATCTCGGGGTTGCTGACCCTGCAAAGCACGGCCAGCAGCTGGGCGGGGTCGGGCGACGACGGTTTCTATCTGTGGAAGATTGTCGCCGGCGATTTTGACGTCTCCGTTGAAAATTTCCCTCCCTTTTCCAATCCCAACTATCACTTTGCGGGATTGCTGGTCCGGGCTTACACCACCAACGGCCCGGCGTGGGGCCGGCCATTCGGCGCGAACGGGACCAATACGGAAAACTGGCTGAACATCACGCGCTTCAATGAATTCAGCATCGGCGATCAGGTGCGTTACGCAACCAATGCGAACGACATCCAGATTTCGGCCCCGTTCAACAGTGGCAGCACCAACTTCAACACCGAGACCAATGATACCCGTTATTTCCGGATCACCCGCACGGGCGACACATTCAATTTTTATGACAAGACCAACCAGACGGATGCGTGGGTCCTGGAACAAACCGTTACGCGGCCCGATCTGGACGGCCTGCCGATGCAGGTGGGAATTGAAGATGCCGACTTTACCGGCAACTCACCGGTCACTTACTTTACTGACTTTGAACTCAGCGGCACCAATGTGGCCACCGGTGTCGTCCCGCCGGCCGGCCCCACGGGCGTGACCTTGTCGGGGACGAATTCCGCGACCGGTGGCATTACCTTGTCGTGGACCCCCGGCGCCGGCAGCAGCGGCAGCATCGTGCTGGTGCGGGCCGCCAGTCCGCTACTCACCCAGGTTCCCAACAATGGCTATGTCTATACGGGCAACACGAACTTCGGCGCCGGCGATCAATTGGCGAGCGGGATTAATGTGGTTTATGCCGGTCCCAATAGCAGTGTGACCCTGGCCGGGCTGGGCGGGAACAACGTCACTTATTACGCGTCCGTCTTTTCGTATAGTGGCTCCGGTTCCTCGACGGTCTATAGCGCCAACACGGCCACGGCCAATTTTGTTGGAACGGCGGCCGTTACCAACATCCTCATCACTCTGATCAGTACCAATATTCCGATTGGCGGGGTCACGCCGGCTTCGGCGGTCGCCCAATTCAGCACCGGCAGCAGTCTGGACATCAGCCAGGATCCCAGTGCGGTCTGGAGCTCAAGTAATCCCTCCATCGCGACGACCGCGCCGGCGGCCGCAACCGGAGTTGCCGGCGGGACCGCATCCATCAGCGTAACCTACGCCGGTGCCAGCAATGCAGTTCCGCTGACCGTGCGCGCCACGGGATTTGCCTTCACGGACAACTTCTCTACGTTCCATAATTACGTCAGCCGAGGATTGCCCGGATCCCCATGGGATGGGGTTTATTTGGGGAGCACACCCGGTGGTCAAAGCGGAGGCAATGTTCCGCTGTGCGTGGCCGACATCGGGGCGAGCAGTCTCGTGACCAACCTGATGGTGACCAACAACGCCATGCTGGGCACCGTGGTGTCCAACAACGTGTTGACCGTCCAGGACGACAACACCGCCTGGGCGGGCACGGCGGACAATGGCTTCTACCTCTTCAAACAAGCCTCCGGTGATTTCCAGGTCGCCGTGCATATCACGGCGTATACCGACTTGAACTACCACTTTACCGGACTGATGGCGCGGCCGGCCAACCCGGACGGCACGCCCTTGGGCGGCACCGAAGGTTGGATTTATTGGGATCGGTTTGATGAATTCGGCATCAGCACTCTGGCCCGTGATGATTTCGCCGCCGGTGATAATCAGAATCCGGAAGCGGACGGTGATACGACGGACTTCTGGCTGCTGATGAGCCGGGTGGATGGCACCAACTTTTATTTCTTCAAGAAGGCCACGGCTTCCGCCGCCTGGGCCTATCAACCGGGCATGACGGTGGTGCGGCCGGATCTGGCCGGGGTGCCGATGCAAGTGGGCCTTGACGATGCCACTTATACCCCGACGCCGCTCCAGCAGGTGCAGTTTGACAGTTTCATGCTGGACGCCACCAACCTGGCGGGCCTGGCTACGCCGCCAGCTCCACCCACGGGAGTGTCCATGACTGCGAACCCGGATGGAACCATTACCTTGTCTTGGACTCCGAGCACCAACGGCCTCGGCAGCGTTGTCGTGATGTCGGCGGGCACGCCCGTTTCCGCCCAACCCCTTCCGGGTGTAACGTACACCGGCAATTCCATATTTGGGCAAGGTTCCAATCTGGGCAACAACAGCTATGTGGTTTATGTGGGCGCGGGCGGTACGGTAACCGTCAGCGGGTTGACTCCAGGCACCAGCTATTTTGCGGCGGTGTACTCATACTCCGGCTCCGGTTCTTCGACGGTTTACAATGTTACCGGCGCGAGCAGTTTCAGCACGATTGCCGAGGGTGTGGTGGGCAGGGTTGACCTGACATTGGGCGGCACGGCCATGTCGGCTGGTGGCGTTCTGCCTTACACGGCCATCGCGACTTACACCAATGGCGCCACTCAAAATGTGACCGCGCTGGCAACCATCAGTTCCAGCCCGACGAATGAGATGGTCGGAACCGGCGGCGTGTTGACCGCGTTGACCAATGGCACCATTACGGTCTATGCCACCTTTGGCGGGGTCATCAGCTCCAACAACCCGGTCGTGGTGGCGCACATTCCGTCATTCAGCGACAATTTCAGTGCGGCGCACAATTACCTCAGCGGCGGGGTAACCGGTACGATGTGGGACGGCGTGTACCTCGGAGCCGGCGCGTTCCCCGGCCAGACGTTGGGCGGGACCGGCGGGTCGATGGGCATATGTGATGCCAGTATCACCACCAACAATGTTTTGACCGTGCAATCCACTGAGACTTACTGGGCGGGAGCCCCGGATGACGGCTTCCTGTTGTTCAAGAATATCCCGGGCAATTTCCAGGCAGCGGTGCAGGTGGCCTCCATTGATCGGAATACGAATGACGTGGGGAGCGTCGGTTTCGACTTCGTCGGATTAATGGCGCGGCGGGCGCAGCCCGACGGCTCACCTTCGGTGGTCGGCACCAATGCGCCGGCTGAAAACTGGGTGTATTGGGGTGAATTTGAACAATTCAGCGACTCGACTGAATCCCGCTTTGCGCTTAATGGCGGGGATAATCAACGGGCCAACTTTGACAACGCTACGAACAACTTCTGGTTGTTGATGGTACGGTCTGGCGACACCTTCACGTTCTATCGCCGAACGGACTCGCAATCCCCGTGGGTGCCGCAATTGTCCAGCCAGACCATTGTGCAACCCAACCTGTTGGGCGTGCCGTTGCAGGTCGGTCTGTTCCAGGCGCTCTACAGTGCGAATGTCGGCACCGTAACGTTTGGAAACTTCATGGTGGATATGTTATCCGGCCCGGTGCTCAACGTCAGCCGGTCGGCGGGCAATGTCAATTTGAGCTGGACGACGGCGGGCAGTTTCACCCTGGAGTCCTCGACCAGCTTGAGTTCGCCCAGTTGGCAGCCGGTCCTGACGATACCGACGGTGGCCAACGGAACGAACACGGTCACGCTTTCAACGAGCAACTCGACCCTGTTCTTCCGCCTGGTTCATTGATCTGAACCTGAACGTTCATGAACGAACAATGGTCATTATCGAATGGGGAGCGGGGCGATACGCCCCGCTCCCCGTCCTGAAGGTCCGATAAACCAATCACGATGATGAAATTAGAAACAGCATTTGGGAAATTACGGGACTCCCACCGGCCAGGAGCCGGTGGGTTCACCCTGATTGAGTTGCTGGTGGTGATTGCGATTATCGCCATCCTGGCGGCGATGCTCCTGCCGGCACTGGGCGCGGCGAAGGAGAGAGCGATCCGTACGCAATGCCTGGGCAATATCCACCAACTTGACCTGGCCCTCATGATGTATGCCGATGATAATCACGAAAACTTGCCAGTCATGCCCAAAAACTACGCTTATTGGCTGTGGGATCTCCCCGCGTATTTGAGTTATCAGATGATCCACTCGGGGGGAATGGAGCGTGGCGATTTATATGATCCCGGATTTCCCCAACAGAATAATGATACGCTTTGGAACTGGGGGACCGGAACCACCGACCCAAATACCAAAAATGGTTATCGCACGATTGGCTATGCGATGACGTTTCCAGGGATGATGGGTTTGGGGGACACGATTTTGGGAACTTCGCCCGCAAACTGGTGGCAGACCAATATCAACATGAAAATTCTTCCACAAACGCTGCCGTACGGACCATTCTTGATGCCCGCCCCTCACATCAGCGAACGGCCACTGGTCTCATGTGCGACGATTTCACGGACCGGGGAGGATGTTCCAAGCAAGCGTAATACTTATCATTACCAGGGAATCGTCGGCGGATACGGCAGTCAGGTAGTTGGTCAGGGTTTCCACCGAAGCCCGCACCTGCAGAGCAACGGACTTCCGGAAGGTTGCAATGTGGGCTTCTTGGATGGGCATGCGGAATGGCGTAAGTTTGATTTGATGCTTCCCCGTACGGACCCCAGTGGTGGCCGAAACGGTACGGAACCTGAATTCTGGTGGTAATCCCGGGCGAATTTCCACCATTTTGATTTTGTCCCGCCGACGAATCGACTGACCGTCGGAAAACGCGGGCAAAATATTTCGGTCGAGGTGTCAAGCGACGGAAAGGATTTTGGTCCCCTGGCATGGAACCGTTCCAGGTCCGGAACCGCTTTCATCTGCTTCTTCAAGAAAGTTGCATCCACGGAAGCCGCGGAATTTGCCTGTCTTACAATCCGCTCGCCAAATTCGCGGCGGCCGCGTACCCTGCAAGACATGACCCTGCCTCACGAGCAACTGACCGATGTAACCATCCATAGTCCGCACACTCGAATAACCGGGGTCAAAGCCAAGGACGTTGAATCGCGTCCTTGGATCGCGAATTTTCCAATCTGTCCCGTCCTGAACCAATACCAAATTGTGCATGTCGGGGTCGAGGAGACGGAAGCGCCCACCCGTATCGTGCGCACGAAGCAGACCTCCACTTACTTTTTTGCGTGCATCGGGGGACGGGGGAAAGCGCTGATTGACGGGCGCTGGCGCATCTGCCGCGAAGGTTACGCCTGCCTGTTGCCGGCGCACACACTGAATGCGTTTGTAACCCTGCCGCGCACCCGGTGGAATTTTTGCTGGGTCTGCTACCAACGCCCCGCCGAGCAACGGCCCATCGCCGATGCGACATCGCCGGTGATGGCGCGCTACGATCCGCTGCCGCTGAAATCGGCGATCCTCGGTTTGATGTATGAATGCAACGGTCCGGCGCAGCCAGTGTTGATGCAGGAGTGGACGGATTTGATCCATGCCTACGTGATGCGGTTCGCCCAGCCATCGAATCAACCGGACCAATTGCGCATGCTCTGGGAACGGGTCGAGGCGCATTTGGCGGATGACTGGACGCTGCCCAAGCTGACCCGGGAGGCGGGATACAGCAGCGAACACTTGCGCCGCCTCTGCCGCCGCCAACTGGGACGCAGTCCCATGCACCAAGTCATCTATCTGCGGATGCGCCGGGCCGCCGAACTGCTGGGTACCACCGATCTGACAATCGAATCCATCTCCCATGCAGTGGGTTACGGCAACCCCTTTGTCTTTTCCAATGCCTTCACCAAGTGGATTGGCTGGCGCCCCTCTGAGTATCGACGGAAACGAATGACGGCGACGCCAAAATAGGCCTGCCTCCGAAGGAACCGAACGTTTGGTATTGGTTGGCGTCGCCAGCGCTCCCGGGCAAAGCAGGGCTGCTTGCAGGAGGACGGCCTCGAACTTTTTGTGTTCCTTCGGTCAGATCAACCTGACGCCGTCGGTCGGCGCACGAGAGACCGGCCCAGCCTCACGTCTTCAGCCGCAGCACCGTGACGGAATTGCCGGGAAAGGTCCGTCGCAGCGTCTCGCCCTGAAAGCGGAAGGTTCCGGTCCTGGGCGAAATTCGGGTTGGATCCTCCAATAAATTCTCATCCCACGGGCTGTTGGCCGTGAGCACGATGGCTTCACCGGCGCCACTCAAATGTTCCGCGCCGCGCAGGTTGATGGTCGTGTCGACCGGAACGTCAGCCGCATTCACCACTTTCAGAATGATGTCGCCGCTCCTGTCGTCCCGCGTGGCGCTGGCGTAAAGCACATGCGTCGCCAGGCGCGATTGGGTGATTTCGTGGATGAGCTTGCCATCCATCCAGCATCGGATGCCGAGGTCCTGGACCTGGACCTTGAGATCGTACCACCGGCCGGTCTCGATGTGGCTGGGTTGCGGATCCATCGTCTCATCCATTTCGACCGCGTCCTGGGTGTCGCTCCAGCCCCCGACGTTCCACCAGGAGCGCTCCTGGTCGTTCTTGACGTGGAAGAGAACCAGGAATCCTTCGCGCCCGCCCAGCTTGCGCGCCTTCAGCTCCAGCGTGTAGTTGGTCCACGACCGGTTACCGGCCAGGGCACGGACATTTTCCCTTGCCGCCGTCTGTCGCAGAGCGCCGTCCTGCACCTTCCAGTTGCCGCCACCAAAGAAGTCCCAGCTGTTCGTGGTGTCGTGGCTGAAATCGGAGGTGAACAGCACCTTTCCGTTGGGCGCGGTGACTTTGATGTCCTTGAACTCGGCCTCAGTGTCCCAGGCGCCGACGCCGATGCGACCGGAGGGAGGCGGTTCCACCACGTTACCGGAGTCCACCGTGATGGGTAGTGTCACGTCGCCGCGGTTGTTGCTGAACATCTGCTGGACGTAATAGCTGGGCGAGCCATACCAACGGGAACCGTCGAAGCTGATCAGGTCGGGGTTCCAGGCGCGATGATGAACGTTGACGAACAAGGGCGCGTAACTGGCCATGGTGATGACGTCGGAATTACGCTCGATGCCGGTCATAAAGGCGGCTTCGCCCACGGCGGCGCGGAGGTTGCCCTGGCCGGCCCCCTGTGTGACGGCGTATTCACCCACAAAAACTTTCGGTCCTTTGCGGCTGTAAGTGTCGTACTGATGGGCGCGCCGCATAAAGGATTCCGATGACTCGTAATAGTGTTCATCGACGATGTCCGGTTTCGGGCTGGGAGGGTAGGGATATCCGCTCAGGCTCGTGGTCATAATGAGCTTCATATCGGGATATTCCCGGCGGATGGCATTGGCCAGGAGTGCCCAGCGCTGCCAGTAGGCCGGGCCACCGTTTTCGTTGCCGATTTCGATGTATCTCAGGTGAAACGGCGCGGGGTGACCGGTTTGGGCGCGGATTTTGCCCCAGACGGTGTTGGTCGGGCCGTTGGCGTATTGAATGGCGTCCAGCGCATCCTGAATCCATTGGCCCATCCGCCCCAACGGCACGCTGTCGCGCAGTGACATGCCACAGTTGATGGCGAACACCGGTTCCGCGCCGAGGTCTTCGCACAGTTGCAGGTATTCCTCGAACCCGAGGCCCTGGGTGGTGTTGTAACCCCAGGTGTTCCAGAGCGGCGTGCGCAAATCAGTGGGGCCAATCGTGCTCTTCCAACGATACATGTGCGCCAGATCATCGCCTTCGATCCAGTTGCCGCCGGGAAAACGCATGAAGGAAGGATGCAGCGCGTCGAGGGCCTGGCAGAGGTCCACGCGCAAGCCGTCGTTCTTCCAGGTCTTCTGCGGCATCAGTGAAACCATGTCCAGGAACAATGAGCCGGTACCGGTGGCGGAAATTTCCAGCTTCGCCTGCGGGTCGCTGTCCGAGGCGGTGAGATCGAGCGAGTGATACTGCCAGCCGGAGGTCAGCCCGGAAATATCACCGCCGGCGAGCACAGCGCCGATTGAACTCGTGATTTTTACTTTCAACGGGCCGGTAAAACCGCCCGTGGCACGCGCCGCCACCCGGAACGTGTAGCCTTCGCCTTGGACAATGTTCATGCCCCAGTAACCACCATTTTCCAGCGTGAATGGGCCATTCACGCTTATCTGCAGGCTGTGACGGTTGAACGAATTGAGCGGCCGCGAGGCGTCCACGCTCATCGTGCTCTGGCCGCCCGCCGCATTGGACAACTCCCAATATTCCGGCTGGTCCGAATCCTCAAACGAGCGATTCCGCACCAGTTCGGGATAGATGCCGCCGTCAGCGGACAGGTTGATGTCTTCGAAGAAGATGCCCCAGAGGGTGGGCGGGATGGCATGACCGGTTTTGTTTGCATCCACAGTGAGATTGGCCTGGGCGAGGGCGGAGCAGGCGAGGAGGCAACCCGCTGCGGTGAGGAGCGGAATTTTCATGGTTTGAAAGGGGTGTCGCGAATCATTTAAATGTGTTCAAGCCTCCAGTTGAAACGAAAATCAGAGACAGGCCAACCCGAAAATAACGCGATCGTTGGTATTATCCGTCGGGGTGGAGTGCCGTTGGAATCAGTCGCCAAGACCCGGGAGATGTCAGGGCTGGCGTGGGCGTGTTTTCTCTATAGTCCATTGCTTGAAGATGAATTGTGTTTAGATGAAATTACGCTGAGGTATGACTGGCAACCTGGCGCAAGCGGCACCTTGAAACAGAGTGTGTCAGGCTCGGAACGGTAAAGGCTCCCCGTTCGATTCCGACCCTCGCCTCAAATAATTTCAGTTTTACCTCTGCTCCTCGACTTTAACTAAAAAAATGTGAGTGATGACAATGCAGAGCCCCGCCTCTGGAGCCAATCCTACCTGGTTTGCTGCTTTTCGTTCCTCCCGTTTTCCACTCAATCCAATGGGGCTGGTAAGCCGGAATCCCTAGCGAATCGACAACGCAACGGAAATTTGATTGATGGCTGCCTCCACATGTTTGAGCGCCTTGCCTGATAATCCGGCCCTGGCTTGTTCCAGAAGTCCTTGTGCGGCCCGAAGCTGGGCGTCGGAGGTTCCCTGGGGCTCATGGTTCCGGCCCGTGCTGCTGATTTTCCCGCCGAGTTCACCGAGGGCGGCTTCGATTTGTTTCATCGCCCTGACCCGATGTCCCTTGTAATCATGCTTGGCCTGGGCGAGGGTCGCGTAAGCATCGTTCAGCAGGACAGAAGATGTGGTTTGGGCCTGGGCACAGGTAACCAGGCCAAAGACCAGCAGGATGATGGCGAACAGGATTGAACCACGGAGAAAGGATAAATTATTCACCCCATT
>DATEGR010000462.1:0-5464 GCA_035279985.1 Verrucomicrobiia bacterium | reverse complement strand
TTGGTTGTCCATGCCCCGGCAGGGCGCGAAATCGGCCGATGAAGATCCCGCGAATCTCCATGCTCCTGGTGTTAGCGATGATCGCCTGTCGCACCCGCAGCGGCGTGGCAATGGCGAAGGATCCGCCGTTGCAACAGTTTCCACCCAAAGACGTTCAACTGCTTGACGGGCCGTTTCGGCAGGCAATGGAATTGGACGCGAAATATCTCCTCAGTTTGGAGCCGGACCGGCTGTTGAGCGGGTTTCGCACACAAGCCGGCTTGAAACCCAAAGCCGGAATGTATGGCGGATGGGAGTCTACCAAACTGGCCGGCCATACTTTGGGCCATTACCTTTCCGCCTGCTCCCGGATGTACCAGGACACGGGCAACCGGCAATTCCTTGACCGGGTGAATTACCTCGTGGCCGGGCTGGCCGAGTGCCAGATGGCCAATGGCAACGGTTACGTCGCAGCCATGCCGGACGGCAAACAGGTCTTCGCTGATGTGGCGCAGGGGAAAATTAAAACTGAAGGGTTCAATCTCAATGGCGGCTGGTCGCCATGGTACACCATCCACAAGGAACTGGCCGGGCTGATTGACGCTTACCGTTTCTGTGACAACTCGCAGGCGCTGGGCGTGGCCACGAACCTGGCCAATTGGGTTTACGACACCACCGCAAATCTCTCCGATGCACAATGGCAGAAAATGCTCATCTGCGAATACGGCGGCATGAACGAGGCCCTCGCCAATCTCTATGGTGTGACGGAAGACCGGCGCTACCTCGATCTGGCGGAGAAATTTTATGACAACGCCGTGCTGGCGCCATTGGCCGCGGGGCGCGACGATTTGAGCGGCAAACACGACAACACGCAGGTTCCCAAGATCGTCGGCGCGGCCAGAATTTACGAATTGACCGGCCAGTCTCGCTATGCGGACCTCGCTCAATTTTACTGGCAACGCGTCGCCGGGCACCGCTCCTATGTCATTGGCGGCAGCGGCGACGGCGAGTTTTTCTTTCCGACCAACAAGTGGGCCAGCCATCTCGACGCCACCACCAGTGAAACCTGCTGTACCTATAACATGCTCAAGCTGACGCTGCATTTGTTCGAGTGGTCGCCTGCCGCCGCCGACATGGATTTCTACGAGCTCGCGCTTTACAACGATATCCTCGCCTCTCAGGATCCGGATACCGGCATGTTTGTTTACCTGATGTCCTTGCAACCCGGCGGGTTCAAAACCTATTCGACGCCGGAGAATTCATTCTGGTGTTGCGTCGGCACGGGTATGGAAAACCATTCCCGCTATGGCCAGGCCATCTATTTGCACGGAGACGACTCACTCTACGTGAATTTGTTCATCGCTTCGGAACTGGCCTGGCCGGAGAAAGGCCTCGTGCTGCGGCAGGACACAAAATTCCCCGACCAGGACACGACGTGCCTGACATTCCAATGCCGGCAACCGGTGAAACTGGCTCTGAAAA
The DNA here is from genome assembly GCA_035279985.1 of Verrucomicrobiia bacterium. GTDB lineage: Bacteria > Verrucomicrobiota > Verrucomicrobiia > Limisphaerales > UBA11358 > UBA11358. Next base: position 4,003 of record DATEGR010000462.1, on the reverse strand, counting down.
TCCGTTGGCCTGCCTGGGCGGAATCTCCGCTCACGATTCAAATCAACCGCCACGCGCAAGCTATCAACGGCCGGCCGGATTCCTACATTGCCATGGACCGCGAATGGCATAACGGCGACGTCGTGAAAATCCGGCTGCCGATGAGCCTCCACACTGAGCCATTGCCGGGAACGAGCAACCTGCTGGCGGTGCTTTACGGTCCGATTGTCCTGGCCGGCCAACTGGGCACCAACGGAATGCCTGCCGATCCGTATGCGCCGGACCAGACCCGGTTTGTAAAATGGCCGCCCGTCCCGGTGCCGGTGTTTGTGGCTGACAACGCTTCCATTTTGAAGCACATTCATGCCACGCGCCGGCCGTTGACCTTTCGCACGAAGAACCTTGGGCGTCCGCAGGACGTGACCCTGGTTCCGTTTTATCGTGTGCCGCATCAGCGTTACACCGTCTATTGGCAGGTGCTTTCCCCGGCCGCCTGGAAACAATCGGAGACGGAAATTAAAGCCGGAGGGGAGCAGCCATCGGCCCGCTTGACCAGCGGGGAGGGAAAAGCGGCTGCGAAAACAAAAATAAATCGGGACGGATAGCCGGAGCGGTTGGGCTTTCAACGTAACAGCAAATCAATCGCATCCATGAATGCTAAGTACACCATCGGTTTGGACTACGGAACCAATTCCGTGCGCGCGCTGATTGTTGACACGGCCAACGGTCGCGAAGTCGGCACCGCGGTTTGGGGATACGAACACGGTACGGCGGGCGTGATTTTGTCGCGCGACCCGAACCTGGCACGGCAGCATCCGGCCGATTATATCCAGGGCGTGGAAATCACCGTTAAAAAGGCGCTCGCGGATGCCAGAAAGAACGTTCGCAGTTTTCAGCCGGCACAGGTCGTGGGCATTGGCGTGGATACGACTGGCAGCACGCCCTTGCCAACTGATCGAAATGGCCAGCCGCTCGCGTTCGATAAAAAATTTGCCAAAAATCCGGCGGCGATGGCGTGGCTCTGGAAGGATCACACCGGCGTGGCGGAAGCGGCGGAAATTACCGAATTGGCCCGAAAAATCCGTCCGCAATACCTTGCCAAATGCGGCGGAGTGTACTCCAGCGAATGGTTCTGGAGCAAAATCCTGCATTGCTTGCGAACCGTGCCGGATGTTTTTGCCGCGGCGAATTCATGGGTTGAACTGGCGGATTACGTTCCCGCCGCCCTCACGGGTACGGAAGCCCCGGACAAATTGACGGCGGGCATCTGCGCCGCCGGGCACAAGGCCATGTTTAATGAAAGTTGGGGCGGTTACCCCGACGCGGAATTCCTGTCGCAACTCGACCCGAAGCTCGGCGCCTTGCGCGGGCGCCTTTGTCCACGAGTGCGCGCGGTGGATTCAGCCGTGGGCGGGCTGACGGCGGCCTGGGCGAAGAAGACCGGTCTGACGGCGGGAATTCCTGTGGCCGTCGGCGCCTTTGACGCGCATCTGGGTGCAATCGGCTGCGGTGTGGCTCCGGGCGCGTTGGTGAAAATTATCGGCACGAGCACCTGCGACATCGCCGTATGGCCGGGTACCGGGGAACTGGCGGACATTCCCGGCTTGTGCGGCATCGTCCCCGGCAGCGTGTTGCCGGGCTTTTACGGGCTGGAAGCCGGCCAGTCCGCAGTCGGTGATATTTTCAACTGGTGGGTCCATTACATCCAGCCCGGCGGAAAGAAACCCCTGTCACACGCCGGTCTGGATGCCGCCGCGGCGAGATTGCAGCCCGGTGAATCCGGGTTGCTTGCGCTCGATTGGAATAATGGCAACCGCACGATTCTGGTGGATCAACGCCTTGCCGGCCTGCTCGTTGGCCAGACGCTTTACTCGACCCCGGTGGAAATCTATCGCGCCCTGGTGGAGGCCACCGCGTTCGGCGCGTTGACGATCATCAACCGGTTTGAGGAATACGGCGTGAAGATTGACAAGGTCATCAATTGCGGCGGCATTGCGGAGAAAAGTCCGCTGACCATGCAGATTTACGCGGACGTGACGGGCCGGCCAATGACTGTTTCACGTTCCGCCCAGACCTGTGCGCTGGGCGCGGCCATTGCCGGGGCTGTCGCCGCGGGTGTTCACCAGGGTTTTGCCCCGGCCCAGAAGGCGATGACCGGTTTGAAGGCAAAAGTTTACCGCCCGGATGCCCGGGCACACGCTGTTTACCGGGAGCTGTATGCGCTCTACAAAACCCTGCACGACGCGTTCGGCACGCGCGGATGGAGCGGCAATCTGCACGGCATCATGAAACAGCTTATTGACGTCCGCAACCGTGTCCGGAGATAATCTTGAAAAGCCCGGATGCTTGAAGAATTAAAACGACAGGTCTGCGCGGCCAACCTCAAACTGGTTGCCGAAGGTCTGGTCATCCAAACCTGGGGCAATGCCAGCGGCCTTGACCGCGACCGGGGATTGGCCGTCATCAAACCGTCCGGCGTGCCTTACGACGGTATGAAACCGGAGCATATGGTCGTGGTCTCCCTCAAGACCGGCAAAGTGGTTGAAGGCAAACTCAAGCCAAGCTCGGATACGCCGACGCATTTGGTCCTTTACCGCGCGTTTCCCAAAATCGGAGGCGTGGTCCACACGCACAGTCTTCACGCGACGGCGTGGGCGCAGGCACGGCGGAAAATCCCGCCTTACGGCACCACTCAGGCGGATTATTGGTTTGGCGAGGTTCCCTGCACGCGCGCGCTGTCGCCGCGCGAAATCAAAGATGATTACGAAGCGCACACGGGCCAGGTCATCGTCGAAACATTCAGGAAACTTGATCCGCTGCAACATCCGGCGGTGCTGGTGGCCGGTCACGGGCCTTTTACGTGGGGCGGGGACGTGACTGCCGCCGTGCACAACGCCGCCGTTTTGGAATTTGTAGCGCGGCTGGCCAGTGAGACGTTGCACGTTAATCCGAAAGTGAAGCCAATGGAATCCGCGTTGTTGAGCAAGCACTTCCTGCGCAAACATGGAACGAACGCGTATTACGGACAAAAATGATCGAACCACCATTATGAAAAAAATCCTGCAATTAACCGCACTGACACTCGCCGCGACGGGCGCCTTTTACCTGACCGGCTGCACGTCACTGACAAGTTGCTCGTCCAAGGCAAAATCCGACTCAAACTTAAAGGCAACCGTCACCGAAGCGCCCTTCGGCAAAATGCCGGACGGCACGCCGGTTGAGATTTATACGTTGCGCAACCGCAAAGGCATGGAGGCGCGCATCATGACCTACGGCGGCATTGTGCAATCGCTCAAAGTGCCGGATAAAAATGGGGATTTCGGAGACGTCGTTTTCGGCTTCGACACGCTGGACGGTTATCTGAGCCCTGCCTATGTGAAAGCCAACCCGTTTTTCGGCGCCCTCATTGGCCGCTACGGCAACCGCATCGCCAATGGCCGGTTCTCATTGGATGGCCAGGATTACACCGTGTCCACCAACGACGGGCCGAATTGTCTGCACGGCGGCGCCGAAGGGTTTGACAAACGCGTCTGGAAAGTTGTCAAAGCGGACGTCGGCCCGCATGGCCCAAGATTGCAATTGAGTTATTTGAGCAAGGATGGCGAGGAAGGCTTTCCTGGCAATCTTTCGGTCACGGCCACTTACACGGTAACGGAGGACAATGCTCTGCGTGTGCATTTCAAAGCCACCACGGACAAGGATACGGTCTGCAACCTCACGCACCACTCGTATTTCAATCTGCGCGGGAGCGACAACATTCTTGACTACCGCGTTTACATCAATGCGGACAAATTCACGCCCGTGAACGCCAACCTCATTCCCACCGGCGAGTTGGAACCGGTGGCAGGAACGCCGTTTGATTTCCGCACCCACACGGCCATCGGCGCGCGCATCAACGATGATGATCAACAGCTCAAATATGCGCATGGCTATGACGATAACTGGGTGCTCAACCATCCGGAGGGAAAGCTCGGTTTGGCGGCCCAGGTTCATGATCCGGTTTCCGGGCGGGTGTTGACGGTTT
>DATEGR010000461.1:0-11855 GCA_035279985.1 Verrucomicrobiia bacterium | reverse complement strand
TCTCAATCCCGTGATGAGTGCCGAAGAATTGGTGCGGGCCATTGCGGCCGAATTCGGCCTGGACGTGACCAGCCGTGATCGGCTGGAAACCATCGCCACCATCAACGAACATCTGCTCCAGCAGGCGCAAAACGGCCGGGACTGCGTGCTCATCATTGACGAGGCTCAGGATTTGACCGATGACCTGCTCGAACAGGTGCGGTTGCTTTCCAACATTGAACTGGACGACCGCAAGCTGCTGCAAATTGTCCTGCTCGGCCAGCCGGAATTGCGCGACCGCCTGAACAACCCGCGCCTGCGCCAGCTGCGTCAGCGCATTACCGTGCGTTATCATCTTGCGCCGTTGACGCGCGTCGAGGTTGGCCAATATGTCCAGCACCGCCTGGAGCTGGCCGGCGCCGATGGCGCGCCGCAATTCACGCACCCCGCCTTCTGGCGCATCTTCCATTACAGCGGCGGCATTCCGCGACTGGTCAATGCCGTTTGCGACAAGGCATTGCTCGCCGGTTTTGTCGAACAATCCGAACGCATTAACTACCGGATGGTCAGCCGGGCCATCCGCGAACTTGAAGGAGACATCCACGTATGAGCCTGATCAATGACGCGCTCAAGCAGACCAGGGAGTCGCGGCAACCAAGTCCGCCATCCAATCCGCCGCCGTTGGCGCCGGTGGAACCTGCCGGTCAAAGCGGCGGAAGCTGGCTGGCATCGGTGATAATCATCCTCCTGTTCGCGGCCGCCGGAATTATCATCGGCCTGTCTTTATCAAAACGAGCGCCATCCGCGACCAGCACGCCGTTGATGGCTGCGACCAGGAAAGCCGTCACGGTCGCCCCGCCAGTGGTCACCCATCCCCCTCCGGATACCAATACGGTAGCCGTGGCCACGACAAAGCCACCGCAGGCAAAGCTGCAGGGCATTTTGTTTGCTGCCGCGCGGCCTTGCGCCATTGTGAGTGGCAAGACGGTTTTTGTCGGTGATCAGGTGGGCGAATTCCGTGTGGCAGCGATATTGAAGAATAGCATTACACTGCAAAGCGAATCAGCAACCAACGTTCTGAGCTTGAGTCCGCAATAGCGTTCGAGTCATTTTACCGCGTGCAATTCCTGAAAAGGCTCCTGGGAGCATCGCCCGTGATGGCGCGCGCGGCGCCGTTTGTAATTTTCCTCCTGCTGACGTTTTGCCAGGGTCAATTTGGCGCGGCCTCGGCCTATTGGTTCTATTTTGCCAAGACTTTGGTCGCGGTCTGGTTGATTTGGGAAATGCGCCCGTTCGTGTCCGAAATGCGTTGGGCGGTGAGTTGGGAAGCGGTAATTATCGGTATTGGCGTTTTTGTCATGTGGGTGGGATTGGATCCGTTTTATCCGCACTCTGGAGAGATTTTACACAATTACATTTACCCATTTCTTAAGAAAATTGGCTTGGGCTTTTTGTGTTCGGATTCGAACCCGGAAAAATTCTGGAACCCCAATGACCAATTTGGCGTTGGCTCGACGCTGGCCTGGCTGATGGTTGTGACACGGATTCTGGGTTCAACACTGGTCGTGCCGCCACTGGAGGAAGTCTTTTTCCGATCGTTTTTGTATCGCTACATTGCCAAGCCGAATTTTCTTGTCGTGCCGTTGAATCGGTTTCTGCCGGTGCCATTCTTGGTCACCGTCGTGATGTTCGGTTTTGAACACGACCAATGGTTGGCGGGCATTCTCTGCGGTATGGCGTATCAATGGCTTGTGCTGCATAAAAACCGGCTGGGCGACGCGATGACGGCCCACGCGATCACGAATTTTCTGCTGGGTGTGTGGGTCGCGTGGCGAGGCGCCTGGCAGTTCTGGTAAAATTTGTTCGGTATATCCCGGACATCAAGGTTGCGGGGATAATGTCCGGCCTCACCTTTTTCCTCTCCCCCAGGAGAGGAAATCGCTTTCGGCTGTTTCTTCTTTACGGATCACCCTTTGACCAAACCCGTCGCAGGTTTCAAAGAAGCGACAAACGTTTCTCCCTCTCCCGGGGGAGAGGGCCGGGGTGAGGGCGGGTGCAGACACCCATTCAATTCAATACATCAGAGGAACCGGAAAGATTACGATCAGGATTAAGGGTGCGATTTAAGGCGGAAGATTCTTACTTCGCTTCGAGGTTGATGTTGTATCGTTCCAAAGTGGAACCTTCCTGCTGCGCGAGGGCGGCGAGCGCCTCGTTGTAATCGGCAAGCGCCCGGATTTCCGCCGAACGGGCGGCCGTCAGGCTGTTTTGATAGGTCAGCACTTCGAAGGTGGTGGCCTTGCCGACGGCGTAGGTTTTTTGCTCGGCATCGAGCGCGGCCTCGGCATAAATACGCGCCTGCCGCGTGGCCTGCACGCTTTCGTACTTGGATTCTGCCAGCTTCACCGCGTTGTCAATCTCCACCATGACGTTTTGTTCCAGCTGCTTGAGCTTCAGTAACAGTTGTTGCAACGTCACCTTGCTGGATTTATAGGCATTACGCGGCCCCACATTGCTCAACGGCATCTTCAACTGCGCGCCGTAATAGTAATTCGGAGCATTGCCCTCGCGGACCTGGTCGAAAGTGCCGTCGTATTCCCTGGATGCGCCAGAGAAACCATAAGAGCCGAGCAGATCGAGTTCGGGGAAGAGCTGGTTGCGGTCAAATTTCAATTGAATGCCTTGCCGCTCAACACTCAGCTGGGCCTGCAACAAATCAGGGCGCTCCGTCATGCCCTTGGCCCAGCTGTCCTGTAAATTGAACGATTGCAGCGGGGCTTCCAGCGCGGCGGTGGGCTGGATGTCCACATCGTGCGTTTTGGCATAGCTGTCGGTGAGCAGATTTTTCAGGGCATTCTGATCCGTATCGAGCGTGCTTTGGGCGGAGATCAGATTGGCCCTGGCCTGCGCCACCTGCGATTTGTCCTGTTGCACGCTCAAGATGGCGAGCGTGCCAATCTGCACACGCTGGTTGTCCTGGTCGAGCTGCGTTTGGGCCAGGTCCAACGCCTGTTGCTGCACCTGGACGTTTTGCTGCGCAAAGATGAGTTCGTAATAGGCGTTGATGACGGCGGTGACGGAGGTGATGAGTTGCTGGCGGACTCCCTGTTCGTCGTTTTTCAACTGGTTTTTGGCCAGGCGAATGTTCAGGCGCGGCTGGTCAATCCAGAAGCCTTTCAACAGCGGCTGCGTCAGTGTTACGCCGATGCCGCCGAAAGAGCTGTCAAACGGAAGTCCGTTTTGGTTTCCATATTGCTCCGCAATATTGCCGCTGAAAGTGTATTGCAACCCCGACAACGGCAGCGTTCCGGTGAGGCCGGAATTGAATGAGTTCGCGTCGGACACCGTAGCCGGAGTTTGGTTGGTGAAATTCGAATTGAAACGGCTTGGCGCCACGTCGTAATTGTGCTGGCCGGAAATGCTGAAGGCCGGGTCATAGCCATCGTAGGCCGCGCGCAAATTATAGAGCGAGATTTGCGGCTGGTAACGCTCGATTTGCACGTCGAAATTGTGTGTCAGCGCCTGCTGGATGCAGTCCTGGAGCGACATCGCGCGCGTCGCAAGGGTGTTGGTGCCGGTTTGGGCGGCGGCCGTGAGGGCCGCGAAGAAAAAGATTGAGAACACTCTGGAACTTTTCATCTTGCCAAAAAATGCGGTTGTCCGCGCTGCTTCAATAAACCCTGTGCCGTGGCCAAAGTTGCGTTTGTGCCGGACTCGTCAATCCAAAGACGCTCCGGCCTGCCCGAAGGTAACCATTCAGTTAATTCGGAGTTGCACCCGGCCCGGCTGGTGCCGGCGACACGTCTTCAATTCTGGCGTTTTGTTCAAGGAATGCCAGCACCTTTTCTTGCGCGACCTGGTCGTACAGTTCCATTACCCCGTTACGCTTCTGCAAATCCTTGAGGAATTTGTCCGGCGGGATTTGATACATGGCCGCCAGCGTTTGCGCCCGGCGCAGGACTTCCTCCTGCAACACCTTGATGTTTTCCTGCTCGGCGATGCGCTGGATCAAAAACGACAGTTTTACCCGTTCCTTTGCGCTGCGCGTGGCGGCGGAGTAGATTTCGTCCTTCTGCTTTTCAATCACGTCCCGGGCCACGCCGCGCTGCGAATTTTCGCGGACGATGTCATAAACCACATTGCGGGTTTCGTGTGCCACCGCCGTCTCCGGCAGGTCAAAATTCACCCGGTCGAGCAGTCCGCGGACAATCTGGTTGCGAATCCCCTTGGTCTGCGAATATTTCAATTCATTTTCCAGATCGCGGCGCACACCTTCGCGGAGTTTTTCCAGGTTTTCCGCGCCGTATTTTTTGGCAAATCCATCGTCAATTGCCGGGAGGAGCTTCTCCTTTACCTCGACTACTTCCACGTCGAACCTGCCCTTTTTACCCGCGAGCTCCCTGGTGGCGAAATCGGCGGGAAAATCCGCGGTGACCGCACGCTGGTCGCCCGCCCGGGCGCCGAGGAGCTGGTCGGCAAAGCCGGGCAGAAAGGTGTCGGCCCCGACTTCCACCCAGAAATTTTTCTGTTCGGCCAGACCCTTGGCCGTCGGCGCGATTTCCGTAATCGGTTTGCCATCGCACGTGCCGGTGTAATTGACCACGGCAATGTCGCCCAGCCGCAGTTCGCGCGGGACCGTTTCGAACTTCACGTGCTGCTGCGCCAGCAGTTTCACCGCGCGCTCCACATCCTCGTCCGTGACCGACTTAACCTCGCGTTTGGCGGGCAGACCCTTGTAGTCCGGCAGTTGAAATTCCGGCGCGGTTTCGATGGTCGCGGCAAATTGCAGCGCCTGGCCGGGACCGAACTGGATTTCCTCGATGTCCGGGTAGCCGACCACGGCGATCTTCTTTTCGTCCACCGCCTTGCGGTAGGCATCGCCAATGAGCTTGCGTTTGACCTCGTCTTTGATGTCCGTTTGGTACTTCTTCAGCACCATGGCGCGCGGGGCTTTGCCGGGGCGGAAACCGGGCAGCGACGCCTGTTTTTGAAATTCCTTCGTCGTGGAATCAAAAGCCTCGTCCACGGCCTTCACGTCCACTTCCACCCGGAGCAATTTTTTGCACGGAGCCAGATTTTCAACGGTGACGTTCACAATCATTTTCGATTTTTAACTTCTCAGCGAGTCGTGCAGCTTAGGTGAACCGTGCCGGGAACGTCAACGGTTTTAATGGCCTGCCGCCGGTATTTCCGCTTTGATGTGGCCGGAATGAAACGAATGACGTTCTTCATCACCGGTACGGATACCGGCGTGGGCAAGACGGTGCTGACGGCGCTTTTGGCCGGGTATGGGCGCGAATGCGGCGTCAGCATCGCGGCGCTCAAACCGGTCTGCTCCGGCGGACGCGATGACGCCCGCGTACTTGGTGCGGCGCTAAACGGCGTGCTCACGCTGGATGAAATCAATCCCTGGCACTTCCGCGCGCCCATCGCGCCGTCGCTGGCCGCCCGTCAGGAACGCAAACGCGTCAGGCTCGCCAGCGTGCTGGCGCATATCCGCCGGCTGCAGGCACGCTTTGACGTTTTGCTCGTCGAAGGCGCGGGTGGTTTGCTGAGCCCGCTCGGCGAGGATTTCAATTCGCGCGATTTGATTGTGTCATTGCGCGCCACGCCCATGATCGTCGGTTTGAACCGGCTGGGCGCGGTGAATCAAGTCTTGCTTGCCCTTGAAGCCCTGCCGCCTGATTCCAGGCAGAAAGCCCGGGTCATTCTGATGTCACTGCCCAGGCCCGATATTGCCGCAAAATCAAATCCGGGTTTGCTGGCGGAACATTCCGATGGGAAACGGATTTTCACCCTGCCGTGGCCAGGCGGGCGATTTAATCCGGCACGCGGATCGGGAAATTTTCGGGTGCGCCGGACCCTTCGGGAACTGGTGTCGGGATTATGAAATTTTTTGTAAAAAGTCATTGCATTTTCCGGAGGGGCGGGTAGTAATTTGTGAGGGGCGGGTGATTTGCTCGACTGCCTGCCGCTTGGCCGCTACATCGGTTCCTCACGACCAGGTAAATTGTCGGCATGATGAACGGAGTATTATCGTTGGTTGTCGTGGGGGCCGCTTCCAATCAAGCGGAACTCGTTTACGTATGGAAACAGGCGACGCCGGAAGGCAAGGCCGTCATCGCCTGTCTGGTGGTCTTTTCCGTGATTGCCTGGTCGGTGATGACCTCCAAGGCCCTGCAAATGCGCCGTGCCCGTCGCCTGAATTATTATTTCAACGAGGAATTCCGTTCCCAAAAATCCGTGCTTGATCTGTTTGATCGCAAGCTGCAGGTCGAGGGCTGCCCGCTGTACGAGGTTTACCGGGTCGGCTGCACACAACTGGATGCGCGATTGCGCGGTCCTGGCGGCGAACGGCGCCGGCAACGCGTCTCGCTCAAGAACATGGAGCACGTCAAACGTGCCATCGAAAACGTGGTCGCGCAGGAGTCGCTGAAACTGGAATCGGGTTTGATCTGGCTGGCCGTGGCCTCGAACGGCGCGCCGTTCCTCGGCCTGTTGGGCACCGTCTGGGGCGTGATGAGTGCGTTTGGCGGTATTGCGCAACAGGGCACCGCCACGCTGGCGGCAATGGCGCCGGGTGTCGCCGCGGCCCTCATCACCACCGTGGCCGGCCTGCTCGTGGCCATTCCCTCGATGTTTGGCTACAATGGATTGGTACACAATTTGCGGGTGTTTACCGTCGGACTGGACAATTTTGCGCAGGAACTCGTTTCCAAAATGGAATCGGAATTTCTGGAAGAAGAATGAGACGATTTTCACAACGCAGTTATCTGGTGACGTTGAGTGAGATCAACATCACGCCGCTGCTCGACCTGGCGTTCGTGTTGCTCATCATTTTCGTCATCACCACGCCGTTGCTGGAGCAAAGCATCAACCTCAAACTCCCGCGCGGCGGGCAACCGGACAAATTTGTGAACAAACGCGACATCCGCACCGTCGAAGTGAGCGCGACGGGGGTGTATGCGCTCGACCGGCGGCGGATGCCGTTCGACGAAATGATTGCACAGTTGGCGTCGGATTTCCGGGTCAACCCGAACCTCATCGTTTATATCCGGGCGGACCAGGAAGATCCGTACAAATACATCGCCGCCGTGATTGACGGGTGCCAGCGAAACGGCATAACGCGTTATTCACTCCGCACCGAACCGACCAAATGAACCGGCTGCAGAAAAAATGTGTTCTGGCCACAGCGGGCATTCACCTGCTGTTGTTCGTGATTTTGCTGGTCGGTCCGGCATTCTTCCAGCCCCGGCACAAAGCGGACGACCTGAACGTGCTCGATGTCATCCCGGCCAATCTGATTGACGCGCAATTTACCAGCGGTGTACGGGTCGCCCAGCCGCCGCCACCGGTCGTGCAACCCGCGCCCCGGCCGCCGGCGCCGCAACCCGTCGTCCTACCGCCGCCCAAGCCGGTCGAGCCGGCGCCGACGCCAATGGTAAAGCCCGAACCCGTCAAGCCGGCGCCCGTGCCGGACAAGGTTCAACCGCATAAAGTTGAACCCAACCTCAAACCGGTGGTCCACAACGCGCCCAGGAATGTCCCTAAAAATAATTCTCCGCAGACGTCGCAGCAGGCGCGGGCATTGCGCAATGCGATTCGCAGCCTGAAAAGCAATTTTTCGCCAAGCACGACGGTGGACATGCCGGGCAACAGCAGTGTGGCCTATGCGAATTATGCTTCTGCCGTCAAAAGTATTTACGACCAGGCCTGGGCCCAGGTACCGCTGGACACCGTTGCCAACGAGAACGAGAACGTAAAAGCAAGAGTCACCATCGCCAGCGATGGCACGGTGATTTCCGCGCGTATCATTGAGTCCTCCGGCGACGCCGCCCTGGACGTCTCGGTGCAAAAAACCCTTGAACGCGTCACCTTCATTGCCCCATTTCCAGAAGGAACCCCGGACAAACAGCGGACCTACACCATCAACTTTAATCCCCAACTTAGAAAAATGCTCGAATGAAAAATTGCATTATAATTTGTCTGTCGGTTCTGTTTGCCGTTCTGGCTGTGGCTCTGTGCCGCGGTCAGAGCGAACAGGGTGAAATTAATATTAACCGTTCCATTGACACCTTCGGTCAAAAGCCGATCCCTGTTTCCATCGAAGGTTTCGGCCCTGAAGTCACGGACATTTTGAAATTCGATCTGTACGTCCAGGGCTTCGCGTTTGTGGCTCCCGATGCCGCACAGTATCAAATCAGTGGCAGCAGTGCCGGCGACGTGGTGGGCCGCGTCGTGGACCGTCCCGCCAAAGCCACCATTCTGTCGCGCGCTTACAATGGCGCTTCGATACGGCGGCAGGCGCACGCCTTTTCCGACGACGTGGTGCTGGCCATTACGGGCAAAAAGGGCATCGCCCAGACGAGGATTGCCTTCAAGGTCGAGGCGTCCAGCGGGAACGGCGAGATTTACGTTGCCGATTTTGACGGCCACAATGCGCAGGCCGTAACGCACGACGGCGTCATCGTTTCCGCGCCTTCGTGGGTGCCCGGCCGGTCGGCCCTGTATTACAATTCCTACAAACTGGGCAACCCGGACATATTTTATCATAACCTCAGCACCGGCGAACGGCACGTCATCGCGCATTACAGCGGTTCCAACATCAGCCCGGCGGCCTCGCCGGACGGCTCGCGGGTGGCGATGATCATGAGCCGCAGCGGCAGCCCGAACGTCTGGGTCGCCAACGCCGACGGTTCCAATCCGCGCAAGCTGACCTCCACCAGCGAGGATTCGTCGCCCTGCTGGTCGCCCGACGGGAACTGGATTTGTTTCGCGACCAAGATGCGCGAGCGCCGCATGCTGGCCAAGGTTCCCGCGGGCGGCGGCGAGGTCCAGGTCCTCCGCACTCCCGGCGCGCCAAACCCGACGGAGCCCGATTGGTCGCCGGACGGCAAGTGGATCGCCTTCACGTTGCAGGCGGGCGAGTTTGACATCTGCGTCATGCCGGCGGACGGCAGCGCGCCGCCCGTGATTCTGGTCCGGGGTGAGGATCCGTCGTGGTCGCCGAATTCGCGGACGCTCATTTACGCGCGGCGCACCGGCGGCCGTTACCTGTTGTCTTTGCTTGACGTGTTCACAAAACAAGTCAAGGATATTCGCCAGATTTCGGGCAGCGATTCCGAACCGGCCTGGGCGAAATGAATTTTAATTGTTTTAACCAACCTTTAACCGAAGGAAAAATTATGAAAATGATGAAGCTGGTTTACCCCATGACACTTGCATTGGCGGTCACACTCGCCGCCACCGGTTGCCGAAACCATCGGCCCTACGGCGTCACGCCCATCCCGAACGGCCAGGGAGGCCTGGTCAACAACCTGGGGCCGGGCGGCACCATGGGAGCCAACCAACCCGGCGGCGGTCAGCAGGCGGATATCAACAGCTTCGACAATATGGTTCCGGACCGGGCGGCGCTGGCGGCTTACACGATTCACTTTGCCTTTGACAGCTCGGTGATCCGACATAGCGAAGATGCAAATCTTCAATCCGTCGCTTCCGCCCTGAAATCCGATCCCAGCACCAAGCTGACGATTGAGGGCAACTGCGACGAGCGCGGCACCGAAGAATACAATCGTTCCCTCGGCGACCGCCGTGCCCTGGCCGCGCGCGAAGCCCTGGCGAAACTGGGCGTGGATCCGGCCCGCATCCGCACCATGAGCTACGGCAAAGACAAACCGGTGGATCCGGGCCACAACGAATCCGCCTGGTCCCAGAACCGCCGGGACGACTTTGTCCTGTTGCATCCCAAGACCGGCGCGTAATTATTTGGCTTAGGGAGGGACGCGATGTCGGCGTCCCTCCCGGATCGATCGCAGTGTCCTGATTGGGTGGCGGCCGTGCGGTTGCGCCGTCGCGCGCTGCCGTAGCGGTGATGCCGCATATTCTGAATTGGAACAAACCCGGGCTGATTTGCCTCTTTACTAACGGCGGAAGCGGGCTTAACCTGTCAAAGGCTCGACAAAACTTATGAATGTCATGTTTGCAGCTATATTGGGTGGCTGGGAATGGGTCATCGTGATCCTGGCCGTCCTGCTGTTGTTCGGCGCCAAAAAGATTCCCGAACTGGCCCGCGGTTTGGGCACGGGCATCAAGGAATTCAAAAAGGCGACCCGCGAAGTGACGGATGAGATTCACAACGCGGCGGAGGAAAAGCCGGCCGCCCCCGGCAAGTCCGTCACCGACGGCCAATCGCAGTCCGGGCAAACCGTTTCGCAATCCAACAATCCGCCGAAGGCTTGACTGCGGCGGTTTTTCGGCATGGCGGGCGACACTGAACCGGAGCGTCCCAACGAGGCCGAAGGCGGCCCGGTAAAGACTTTTCTCGAACACCTCGAGGACTTCCGCTGGGTGCTCATCAAGAGCATTGTCGCGTTGTTTCTGGGGATGCTGGTCTGCCTCTTCGCAGCCAACCACGTCGTCGGCATCATCAAATGGCCGCTGGCCCATGCCTATAGCTATCACACCCTCACCAACCAGACCGTGGTCGTCAGCTTCGGCACGAATCACGTCGGCAATTTCCAGCTCACTCCGGAACAGGAAAAATCCCTGAACCTCGGCACGAACCGTTTTGTGGCCGTTACCGTGGAACCGCTCACGCTCGGAACCAATCGGGTCCTCGGCTGGCACGTCAGCAATGATCCCGCTGCCGCCGCCGCAGCGCACCGGATGAATATCGAGCTGGTCAACTTGAGCCCGGCGGGCGGATTTGTCGTGGCGTTCCAGGTCGGGCTCTACGGTGGTGCGCTGCTCGCGTCGCCGTTTATTTTTTACTTTGTGGCCGGGTTTGTCTTTCCGGCACTGAAAATCCGGGAGCGCAAATACGTTTATCACGGACTGGTCATTGGTGTCGGCCTGTTCCTCACCGGCGTGGCTTTCTGTTATTTCATTTTGATGCCGGTCGCCCTGGCGGCGGCGCAGATGTACTCGCAGTGGCTCGGGTTTGGCGCCCTGCAATGGCGGGCGGAGGATTACATCAGTTTTGTCTGCAAATTCATGCTCGGCATGGGGTTGGGGTTCGAATTGCCGGTGGTGATTCTGACGCTCGTCAAAATCGGTGTGATTGACTACCAGACCCTGGCCAAGGCGCGGCGTTACATGATCGTCATCAACTTGATTCTGGGCGCGGTGCTCACCACACCCGAACCGATCACGCAACTGGTCATGTTCATACCGTTGCAGGGGCTTTACGAAATCACCGTCTGGATTGCCTGGTATTGGGACCGCCGGGAAAAGCAACGGGCGCGCAACGTCGAAGCGGGTGCCCGCCCCTGAAATCAACCCGTCCGAATTGTAAAATAAAACACGCTTTACATCCGGCGGATTTGCCGTAAGCTGGTTTGGTCAATTCGAGAATTTATGCGTAACGCACTTGCCTTTCTCAGCGTGATTGCCTTGGCTGCGTTGTTTACTTCCGGCTGCGCGGGGCCGGAGGCCAAACTGGGCCGGGGCATGAGTAATGTTGCCGAAGCCGCCCGCGGTGGCGAATGGCGCCGGTCGGTGGAGCAAACGGCCGTGTTTGACTCGCCGGAAGCCGGATACACCGTCGGGTTCGTTCGCGGCTTCGACCGCTCGGTGGCGCGCACGGGGGTGGGACTCTTTGAAGTCATCACGTTTCCGTTCCCGCCCTATCATCCCATTTTGCCGGACCCGGTTTATCCCGACAATTACACCCCCAGTTTGTGGTCCGACTCGATGTTTGACACGGATACGTATGTTGGCATGAGCGGCGGTGACGTTGCTCCGTTCGTTCCCGGCAGCCGGTTCAAGGTGTTCGACAATAACTGAACGTGGCTGAAATCGTTTTGACCGACGCGCCAACTGTTTTTTCGTTGGCGCGTTTTTAATTTTTCCGGCTGCAGATAAAAAATTCTTTTGGT
>DATEGR010000460.1:0-3252 GCA_035279985.1 Verrucomicrobiia bacterium | reverse complement strand
TTCGGTGAAGTTCTGCGGCACGACCTGACCGGTTTCGTAAAAAACGCCCAGGTTGAATTGCGCGGCCGGATAACCGCGTTCCGCCGCTTCCCGGTACCATTTGACCGCATCGACGTAATTCTGCGGCACACCTTGCCCCGTTTCGTAAAGCACGCCCAGGTTGAATTGCGCCGCGGGGTCGCTTTGTTCGGCCGCTTCCCGCAACCACTTGGCTGCCTCGCCGAATTCCTGCGGTACCCCGGAGCCATGCAAATAGCACACACCCAGGTAACATTGCGCCACCGGATCACCCTGCTCGGCCGCGCGCCGGAACCATTTCACCGCCTCCTGGTTGTCCTGGGTCACCCCTTGGCCGGTTTGAAAGCACACGCCCAAATAGCATTGCGCCTGCGGGTCACCCTCACTGGCGGCCTGGCGCATCGCCTCAAACGACTCCCATGTTCGACGGCTGCTCGACATTGTAAAATAAGGGACACTTTTCGTGTCCCTCCCAGCATAAATCGTCACCATACAAATTCAAGCCGCGAATTGGGCGCGTGTTTTCGCTTCCGTTCCATCAGGCGGCCTGTTACAAAATTTTCATGGCAACCAAACTCACCATCGGCTTTCTCGGGGCGGGCAAAATGGCCACGGCACTGGCCCGCGGCTTCATCCAGGCGGAACTCGTTGGTCCCAAGGACATGATTGCCGCTGATCCGGTTGCCGCCGCGCGGAAACATTTCACGGATGAAATGGGAGTGGCGACCACCGAAGCCAATGCGGTCGTGGCCAAAACCGCCAACGTCCTGATTCTGGCCGTCAAGCCCGACCAATGCTCCGGCGTTTTAGCCGGATTTCGCGGCAAATTCACGGGCAATCAGCTGCTCATTTCCATTGCGGCCGGGGTGACGCTGGCAAAACTGGAGGGTGCGTTGCCGTCAGGAGCCCGCGTCATTCGCGTCATGCCCAATACACCGGCACTCGTCGGCGCGGGCGCCTCGGCGTTCGCCCTCGGCAAATCCGCGACGGCGGCAGATGGTGAACTGGCGAAGACTCTTTTTTCTGCCGTGGGCATTGCGATTCAAGTGAAAGAATCGCTGCTCGATGCGGTGACCGGCTTGAGCGGCAGCGGCCCGGCCTATGTTTTTCAATTCATCGAAGCCTTGAGCGACGGCGGCGTCGCCGCGGGATTGCCGCGGGATCTGGCGACGAAACTTGCTGCCCAAACCGTTTTAGGCGCGGCCAAAATGGTCCTGGAAACCGGCCAGCATCCCGGCGCGCTCAAGGACCAGGTCACCAGCCCGGGCGGCACGACGATTGAAGGCTTGCACGAATTGGAGAAAGGCCGCATGCGCGCCATTGTGATGAGCGCCGTCCGCGCGGCAGCGGAGAAGTCGAAGAAACTCGGGCAAAACTGAGGCTTTGCCCGTTGTTCAATTTTGCAACTGATTGCGCAGTTTTCGCACGTCCACGGCTTCCATGCCCGCGGCGCGAATGGCGGTCAAACCGAGATCGGTATCTTCGTAGGCGCGGCAGAATCCGGGTTCCACGCCAATCCGGCGCGCGGCTTCGAGAAAAATATCCGGGGCGGGTTTCTGGGCTTTCACCATTTCACTGGTCACTACCGCGTCAAACAGATACCGGATTTTCAGATGGTCGAGCACCAGGCCGATGACTTTTTGCGTGCCGCCGGACGCCACGGCCAGCGGAATTTTGCCATGGTTCGCTTTCGCAATTTCCACGACGGCATGGATGGGTTCAATCCGCGCCATCAGCGGCAGATACGCTTCCTCCTTTTCATGCGCGACGGCGATGTGATCCAGCGACCGGCCCTGTTCCTCGGCGAGCAATTTCAAGATGTCCCGCGAGGGCACGCCACCGAAGGCGTAAAAGCGGTCTTCGGGGAAGTGTAGGTTGTGGCGCTGCGTGACGATTTGCCAGGCGTGCCAGTGCAACGGCATCGTATCGGCCAGGGTGCCGTCACAGTCAAAAATCAAACCTTGGGGAATCATAATTCGCTGAAGCCTGAAAGCCGGGACCGTCCGATGATTCAACTGTTTAACGCTCTTAACCTTTCCTCCAGGTCATGCGCTATTAGCGGGTCAATCATCGGGTCGAGATCGCCGTCAATGAAATTCGCCAGATTGTAGAGCGTCACTTCGACGCGATGGTCGGTAACGCGATTCTGCGGAAAATTGTAGGTGCGGATTTTTTCATTCCGTTCGCCGGTGCCCACCTGCGATTTGCGGTGAGCGGCGTATTTTGCGTTTTCCTCGGCGATTTTCGCTTCCAACAGGCGCGAGCGCAGAACGGTCATTGCCTTGGCCCGGTTCTTTTGCTGCGAACGCTCATCGGCGCAGCGCACAATCAATCCGCTGGGCTTATGCTGGATTTGTACCGCCGAATCCGTGGTATTTACGCCCTGGCCACCCTTGCCGGACGCACGGCAAACGTTGATCTCAACGTCTTCCGGTCTGATCTCGATGTCCACTTCCTGCGCTTCGGGCAGCACGGCAACGGTGCTGGTGCTGGTGTGGATGCGTCCCTGGGCCTCGGTCGCCGGCACACGCTGAACGCGATGCACGCCGCTTTCGTATTTGAGCCGCTTGTAAACGTCCGTGCCGCTGACCTGGAAAACGATTTCCTTGAAACCGCCGAGGTCGGACGGATTGGAATCAAGCGTCTCGACCTTCCAGCCGCACGCTTCGGCGTAACGGCAATACATCCGGTAAAGGTCGGCGGCGAACAGCGCGGATTCCGAGCCGCCGGCGCCGGCGCGGATTTCGATGATGGTGTTGCGCGAGTCGGTTGGGTCCGGCGGCACCAGGCCGAATTGGATTTGCTGCGAGAGTTTCTTTTCATCCGTTTCAAGCCGGGCGATTTCTTCCCGGGCCATCAACGCCAGCTCGGAATCCGCCGGTTCGGATTTGAGCAACGCGCGGTTTTGTTCCAGATCGGCGAGCACTTTCAAATAATGGTCACCTTGTGCGACCAACTCCTTGAGCCGCGCGTATTCACGGGACAATTCCTGCGCGCGCGACTGATTGTCGAAGACCTTCGGATCGCTCAACGCGGTCTCAACCTCGGCATAGCGCTTGCGGAATTTTTCGATGTGCGTTCTTAAATCCATTTCTGCAAAAAAGAATCCGCCCACATGTGATGACGCACAAGCGGGCGGAAGGTAATCGGGCAGCTAAGCCTTCTTTTTCTTTTTCGTGGCAAACGCGGCCTGAGCGGCCTGTGTCTTGGCGGCACGCTGCTGGAATTTGTCCA
>DATEGR010000459.1:0-6133 GCA_035279985.1 Verrucomicrobiia bacterium | reverse complement strand
CAATGTACTCGCGGGCCGCGGCGTGGCCAGTCTGGTCATGGACATGCACGGCCACGGTGAGAGCGGGGGCGAACGTTTTTGCGTGCGGATGAACGAATGGGTTTCCGACATCCGGTCGGCGATCGATTTTCTGGCCGCCCGCCCGGAAATTGACAAGAACCGCATTGGCGCATTCGGTTTGTCTTCCGGTGGAACGGCGATCCTGGAAGCGGCCGTTTTGGATTTCCGGCTCAACGTGCTGGTGGCGCTCGACGCCACGGTGCGCAATTCACTGGCGCTGCCCCTTACCTGCTTTCTGAAATTTCTCGTGCTGCTCGGCCGAATCAAAAAGGTTTGCATGGGGCGCGAATGGCGTGTACCTCTGGCGAAAATGTCCGGCGAATTCCACCTGGCCTCCGACCCCGAAGTGCAGCGGGAACTATTGGCGGACCCGCGCGCGCTGGCGGCCTTCATGAATTTCCCGTTCCCGGGCGGCGGCGAGGCCTTTTTCGTGGACACCTTGAAACGCGTATCCCGGATCAAGGCGCCCACCCTGGTTTTGTGGGGCGAAGATGACAAACTCGACCCGCCGGAAAGCGGACGTTTGCTGCTCAACGCCCTGACCTGTGAAAAGGAACTGCATATCATTCCCGGCAATGGCCATGTCGGCCATTTGGACCGAAACAAAGAACAGGTATTTGCGCTGACAGCGGATTGGGCGATGAAACGTTTGGCACGAGAATGCTAACTCCTTCCAGCCAATTGTCACAACCATGGTCCACCAAAACTCCCAGAATCATCGAAGGAGCGGAAGCCAAGTCGTTCGGCCAAAATGATAAATGGGAGGTGCTGTCGCCTTTTCTGAGACAGCACGGGCGCGAGGCGCTGGCCTATCCCACCCTCCAGGCCGGCCTGGAATACTTCGTGGATGACCGTGGTTATATCGCCTATGTGACCGCGCAGCATCCGGTGTTCGCGCGCCAGCCCAGGCAAATCACCTTTTCGGATCCGGTCTGCGCGCCGGAGGATTATCCGGAAATTGTCGGCCGCTTTCTGGCGACGCATCCCCGCGCCGTGTTCGCCTGCGTTTCCGAAACGTGCGCGGCCGTGTTGCACGGGATGCACTTCAAGGTCAATTGCATCGGCTACGAAGTGGAGTTGCCGGTTCAGACCTACCATACCGGCGGCAATTGGAAGGAACTGGACATGATCAAGCGTTCCCGGAACGAAGCCCGGCGCGAAGGCGTCAAGATTCGGGAAGAAGACATCGGGACGGTGAACCGCGAGCAGTTGGACGCC
Source organism: Verrucomicrobiia bacterium (assembly GCA_035279985.1). GTDB lineage: Bacteria > Verrucomicrobiota > Verrucomicrobiia > Limisphaerales > UBA11358 > UBA11358. The sequence continues at coordinate 4,855 of DATEGR010000459.1, read as the reverse complement.
ATCTCGAACAAATGGATCGGAACCAAAAAAGTGAACGATCGCGAAATCTGGCTTTACGCGCGCCGGCCCGTTTTCGAGGCCGAGCCGGATGTCCGCAAATTTGTGGCTTACGACCGCGCCGGCCGCGCCGTCGGATTTGCTTTTTACGACCCCATGTATCGCAACGGGAATATTTTCGGCTACGCGGCGAACATTGCGCGCAGTGACGAGCAGCGTTTTGGCCGGCTCATTACGGCCATCCACATGGAGGCCATGGAAAAATTCAAAACCGAAGGGAAGCAAACATTAAATTTATGCCTGGCGCCTTTCGATAAAGTCAGCGCGGGAAAATTCAATGACGACTGGGGCGCCAAAAAATTCTTTGAACTGACCGCCAAATACGGCAACAACCTTTACAATTTCAATGGCCTGGCATTTCACAAATCCAAATACCGCGGCAGCGAAAAATTCCTCTACTTCGGCTCCCGAAGTTTCTGGCCCAGCAATGACATTTATCTGGCATTTCTGTCCGCCGACATCACGCGGGGCTATTTCGATGCGCTGGGACACCTGCTTTGGGGCATGTTCACTTTCTGGAAGACCCGAAAAAACCACTCCACGAAATCAACCTTATGAAACCGGAAACACTGGGGGCCCTTGGCGGAGCAATTTTGCTGGCGATGGCATCAGCCGCGCGCGCGGACAACCCGGCGCCACCGCCGGAATCCAGCTTCATGCAATTTTGTGAACAGGATTACCTCCTGGGCAACTGGGGCGGCGTGCGCACCAATCTCTCCAATCACGGCGTGGATTTTGAATTCTTTTATGCCGGCTCCGTGCCGAACAATCTGGACGGGGGCCTGAAAACCGGCTCGTTGTATCAAGGCGCGTTGTTGATGACGCTGGACCTGGATTCGGACAAGCTGGTGGGTTATCACGGCGGCACATTCCACGTCGGCTCGCTCTGGCTGAATGGCGCCAAGCCGTTCTCCGACAATTATGTCGGCGACCTGAACAAGGTCAACCTGCTTGATTTTCCCAACAGCCTTCGTCTCTGGGAGCTTTGGTATCAACAAAAATTTTTCGACGACCATTGGTCATTAAAATTCGGCGACCTGGTCGTGGATGACGATTTCATTGTGCCGGAATACTATAATTCCCTCGCGTCCATCAATTTTCTGAACCAGACGTTTTTTTATCCCACGATGGCGTTTGACGTTTATGACATTCCGGGCTTTCCACCGCGTAATCATGGTTTGCCCTCCACGCCGAACGCCGCTCCCGGTGCGGTGTTGCGCTGGGACCCGGCGCCGCAATTTTACGCACAGGCGGCGGTTTACAGTGGCGACCCCGACCAAAGCCCTTCGGGCACCCGCTTCAACCTGAGCCAGAACGAAGGCGCGCTCTCTTATTTTGAAATCGGCTACCGTTTGAACCAGCAAAAAGACGACAGCGGCCCCGGCGGCAGCTACAAACTCGGCGCGTGGTTTCATACGGGCGATTTTGACGACGTGTATGATGGTGTGACAGCCGCAGTTTTCCCGGGGTCGCCCGTCGGTCTGCATGAATATAACTACGGCCTCTACCTGCTGGCCGAACAGCAACTTTACCGGGAGAAAGGCAAAGCGGATCCGGCGCAACAGGGCCTGGTGGGATTCTTCCGGGTCGCCGGGGCGCCGGCGGGCCGGAACCTCGCGCAATTGGGGGTTGACGGCGGCTTCGTTTATAAAGGCCTGTTCCCAAAACGCGACTGGGACACCCTTGGCCTCGGGCTGTCCTATCTTCAAATAAGCGATGACATTCGCCGGGCGCAGAGCGACGTTAATGCAACCGTCGTTGGACTGGGCGGTTCGCCGCCGTTTGCGAAACTTGCCGACTACGAGGGCGTGATTGAAGTGAGTTACAAGGCGCAAATGACCGCCTGGTGGACGATCCAACCCAGCCTGCAGCGGGTGTTCCATCCCGGCGGACGCGTGAGCGCTGACATTCCCGACGCCTGGGTTTTCATTGTTCAAACCACCCTGCGTTTTTGACGGCATTGGCGCCGATTCCGGAGGCCGAAATTCAGGCAGCGGGGCTTTCCGGCGCACCATGGCAACCGCCTGCCCGCCAGCCAGCTCGTCGAAATGTTTCCCGGCGGGCGGACAGATGGTCCGTTTCGTCACCCTGGGACTATTCTCTCCCCCGTATCGGATGTCCACCGGGGCCGGCGAATGGCAATAATCCCATTGTTTTGGCGCGAAAAATGATTCATTCTGCATACAGAATGAGCAAGATTCTCGAAGGCAATGGCAATGGCAGCGGGGCCGGTGGCCTGTTGCCCCCGGCCAAAAAGCGGGTCCCGCGACCTGCGCCCGCCGCGCCTTCAGCCGGAGATCGAAGCAGCCGGGTGACTTTTGAAACCCGTGACGGTTTGGGGTTGAGTGGTGTGCCCGTGCGAATTACGCGCCATCACGTCACCTTTGAGTTGTACCATCCCGACTTCGTTCCACGGCTCTCCGAAGCCATCGATGAATTCGCCATTATTCTGCAAACCCGAACGGTTTATTCCGGACGCGCCGTGGTCAGCAACCTGGTCGATGCGGGGTCAAAAAAGGTGTTTGAGGTTACGCTGGATGAAAGGCGCTGGCTGGACGTGAGCGCCGATCTGGTGGCAACGTGCGACCATCGGCTGGTCGAAGAGTTCGGTCGCTTTGTGGGAGACTGGCAAAAACTCTACCGGGTCCTCCCGGAATTCAAGGAAGCGATAACCGATATAGAAATGTTTCTTACCGACTTGCGGCTTTGGCTGGAGCAGGCGGAACTGGCGATTCATTCCCTGCCGGAGGCGGGGCAGAGGCAATTGGAGCAGGCGGTCATCAATAAATTAAGCCCGGAGATCATTCCCCTGCTCAATGGCCTGTTCGAAAGGTTTGAAACCATCGCCCAACAACTGGAGGAAGAGAGGCGCCCGGCCCATCGCAATTATATTCAAAGGCATTTGCATCCCATTGTGCTCTGCGCTCCCTTTGCCCGGCGCGCCTATGAGAAACCTTTAGGCTATCCCGGGGATTATGAGATGGTCAACATGATGGCCAGAAACCCGCAGGAAGGGGCTTCGCTGTTTGCCAAGATTTTCAACGTCTGGCTGATCGAACAAGGTTCAGCCACCGCCCATCGCAACCGGCTGACGTACCTCACCAGATGCATTGAGACGGAGACGCTGCGGGTGGCACATGAAGGGAGAAGGACCCGGATTTTCAATTTCGCCTGTGGCCCGGCCATCGAAGTGCAGCAATTCCTCGAGGATTCCCCTTTATGCGACCAGACCGAGTTGACGCTGGCGGATTTCGACAATGAAACGCTGGCCCATACTCAAAAGGCGATCGCCCGCATCAAAGAACGGCTTGGCTGGCGAACCCCGGTCCAGTTCCAAAAAAGGAACGTTCATCAGTTGATCAAAGAGGGGTACAAACAGGCCGCGAAGCAAGGCAATGGAAAATGCGCGTATGATTTCATCTACTGCGCCGGACTGTTCGATTATTTGACCGATTCCGCGTGCAAGCAAATAGTACAAATTTTTTACGACTGGCTGGCGCCGGGCGGACTGTTGGTGGTTACCAATGTCACACCCCTGGCTCCCAACCGGGGCAGCCTGGAACTGATTCTGGACTGGCATTTGATCTATCGCAACGTGGCGCAATTTGAACAAATCTGCTCAGGCATAATCGCCCGGGAAGACATCCGGATGAGGAGTGATAAAACGGGCATCAACATATTCCTGGAGGCACGCAAACCGAATGACGGCTAATCATCACAGTTTGAAAGGGCCTGAATTCTGGGAGGCATTTTCTGCCAACGAACGGGAAGTTCGCATCAGTACCGGCAGGCTTGCTTGCGCCCTGGTATTCGCCTTGATGCCGCTTGGCATCGTCCTGGATTATTTTGTCTACCCCGAACATCTGGTTGAATTCCTGGAGTTGCGACTTGTGTGTTCGTTGTTGATTGTTGGCGTCTGGGCGCTCCACTCGACTGCCATCGCCCGCAGACATTATCCGTTGGTGGGATTGCCCATTGTCATTCTCCCCGCGTTTTTCATCACCTGGATGGTATACGTAACAGGGTCTGCTTCACCCTACTACGCAGGATTGAATCTGATCCTGCTGGCCGTCAGCGCCGTAGGACATTGGAGCATGTTGGAGACACTGCTCGCCGTCAGCTGCGTCATCTTCATGTATTTGACGGCCTATGTGTTTAAAGGATTGGGCGCGGAAAGATTCGGGGCCGTCTTCAACAACCTTTATTTCCTTGTCCTCACGGGAATCATCGTCGTATGCGGAAACCGGCTTTTTAATCAGCTGCGCTTTCGCGAATTCACCCTCCGCTATGAGTTGGACAAAAGCCATCGGGAACTCGAGGAAACGAATCGCAAGCTCGTCGAGCTCGACCGCCTTAAGAGCCGGTTCTTCGCCAACATCAGCCATGAACTGCGCACACCGCTCACGCTGTTGCTCTCGCCATTGGAAACACTGCTCCAACGCTTTGCCGGCCAGGTGGATGATGGTGTCCATGAATTGCTGCTTACGATGCATGCCAACGGCATGAGGCTGCTCAAACTCATCAATGATTTGCTCGACCTCATCCGCCTGGAAGCCGGCCGGATGGAAATCAAAAACGACCCCGTGGAAGTTGCGGATTTCATCAAAGGCCTGGCCAGCGCGGCACGGCAGGTGGCGGAGGACAAACAAATCAAGCTGGAAACCTACACCGACCTGCGGCTGGGCGTGGTGGCGGCCGACTCCGACAAAGTCGAAAAGGTCGTGCTCAATCTCTTGTTCAACGCGTTGAAATTTACGCCCGCCGGCGGGCGGGTGGAGTTGCGCGCGGAAAAGCAGGC
>DATEGR010000458.1:0-7435 GCA_035279985.1 Verrucomicrobiia bacterium | reverse complement strand
ATTGTTCAGGCCGTAATACGGGTCGGGATAAACGCCCTCGTTCACCAGGGTGGCCAGCACCGTGCCGGGCACCGTCGCGTCATACCAATCGGCCGTATCCACGCCAGGTTGAGAGAGTTTCGCGCCCTCTGCGGATTTGAGCCGCGGCGCCTCAATCATTTCCCAGCCGGAATTAAAAAGGAGTTCGTCGCCCCGCAAGGTTGGCGCGCCGGGATTGGCAAGCTTTGGTTTGCGTTTGGCCGTGTTGACCAGCGGCGCGCGGGACACGGGATACGTGTCCAGGGGCTGAACCTTTGTTCCCGGGGCCCCGGCATGTTCCGCCGGATGCAACACCGGCTGCGGGCGAAATTCACCCGGCACTTCCGCCGAAGCCAGATGCACGCTCACGAGAAGGCCCGCGCAAAGGTAAATGAGTTTCAACCCGACCGCCGGAAAAGGCAGGAGACGACGTAAGGAGCCTCCGATTCTTCCCACCTTCAGCCTTTCAGATGGAGACTCGTTACCTCGTCTCCTACAAATTAAAATAATTTTGAGTCTAGTCGTCATCGTCTTCCTTGGGATGCCCGAATACAAACGCGGCGTGGACCGGCGCGGGCATCGGGCTGCCTGCCCCGCGCACGGAATGCCAGATAATTTCGTTGAGTGACTGTTCGTCGGTGGCGTCTTCCTTGCTGAAATTCATCTTCCCGGAAGCTGCGCTGCCCCAGGACGCCATTGTGTTTCGCGCCTGCAGATCCACCTGGGCCAACGCGAGGTCGTACGGCTGCAAATCCGGTTTGGCCTGGAACGCGTTGAACATCGGCGTGGCGGCGGCGTCGAATTGCGACATCGGCTGGAGGCCGAGAATCAATTCGATGGTCCGCAACAGGCTGCTGGTGGAATACATTGTGGAATCCACCGCGCCCCGACGCGTGTACGGGCTGATAATGAATGCCGGGCTGCGGTGCGCGTCCACGTGGTCGGGCCCGTCCTGCGCGTCGTCTTCCAGGATGAAAATCGCCGTCTGGGGCCAAAATTTCGAGTGGCTTACTGCCTCCACCAGCATTCCCACGCCCTGGTCGTTGTCGGCCGCCATGGCCGTCGGCGTGAATGCCCCTTTCACAGTGCCACAAGTGTGATCGTTGGGCAGCCGTACGATCTGTAACCGGGGCATGTCGCCGTTGATTTCATATCCGTGCAAATCAGCGATGAACCGTTCTGCCCGTTTTACGTCCGAATAAGCGGTGTCGAAGCCGCGGTACCACGGATCGAAATGTCCCTGCAATGACGCGACACGGGTGAATCCCGGGTCGCCGGGCGTCTTGCCGTTTTGGATAAATTCGCCATAGCTGCGATAGCTGACGCCCGCCTCGTGCGCCCGGTCCCACAGATAGCCATTCGCCGGAAAGGCGATCGGGAAATTCCCCTCGGAGGGATAAGGATATTTGCCGGATTGGTTGTGGCCGTAGCTCAACGGCCAATCCTTCTCCACAAAATCGGAAGCATACGCGCCCATGGACCATTCGTGGCCGTCGGCGCTGACCTCCGCGTCCACGTAGAAATTGTCGAGCAAAACGAATTCCCGGGCGATTTTGTGTTCGTTCGGCGTCACTTTTTCGGGAAAGAGACAAAGTTCGGGGTCACCGTTGCCTTCCTTCAGGTCGCCGAGCACCTGATCGTAGGTCCGATTTTCCTTGATGACGTAAATGCAATACTTGATCGGACTTGGCAGACCGGGTTGGACGGGAATCGGATTGTCTGCCGCGGGAGTCACGGGGGCGACGCTGTGTTGTGGCGTACATCGATACGCCTGCGCCGTCCAGGCAGCCAGTTGTTGCTCAAATTTCTTCCCCCTGGCCAGGTCGATGATGCTCAACGCGCCGGGGAACAGGCTTCCGATGTATTGAGTTCCAATGTAATTCGGTTTTCCGGGTTCCGGTCCGCCAGGGTCGGGCCGGGAAATCAAGCCTTTGCCGTTGGCCACCAGCAATTCTTTTCCGTCCGGTGTTACGCGGACCGAGGTCGGATACCAGCCAACGGGGATGAAACCGAGCGCGCGGCTTTTGCCGATGGCGCTGATATCAAACACGGCAATGTTATTGTTGCAGGCGTTGGCGACGAACAGCCGGGTTTCATCCGGCGACAATGCCAGGCTGTTCGGCGTGGACCCGGGCAAAGCGTCCGGTCTCAACGCGGCGTTCAGGGTCTCGACGGTTTTGCCCGTGGCCGTGTCCAGGACCGTCACCGTGTTCAGGTTGGCGTTGGCTACGAAAAGACGGCGACCGGATTTCGTCACAACCATTTCGTTGGGATGCTCGCCGGTGGGCCAGCGCGCCACGATCCGGAGCGATTTTAAATCCACTACCGCCACGCAGGATCGCGCCCACAAGCTGACATAAAGCCGGTGATGTTTTTCATCGAGGACACAACCGTACGGAAACGGTGCGTCGGGCCTGGTCGGGTCCAGCGACGCCCGGGCCCGTTTCTGGACGGCAGCCAGATAAGGATCAATCGGTCCGCGGTTCTTGAAACCGGCCGCGTCGTTGGTCGCGTCCTTGGTAAACGCGATGTCGGTCACGTTCGTGGGTGTGGCCAGACTGACTTCAGAAACGGTCTGGCCCCAGACATTCGCGACATAGAGGTTCCGTTCCCGCCTGGAAATCGCCAGGCCGCAGGGCACGCCGCGTTGCCGCGCGTCGCGCAACCGGATGTCCCGATCCGGGATTAACCGGCCATCTTTGAAATCGAAGATATGGACAACTTCGGCACCGCCGCCACTGCAGTAGAGGTGACGGCCGTTGTGTGAAAAAGCCAGGCCGTAAAAGGATTCGGGCAATGGCGCGCGTGAAACAATTTTTGCCGTCTTCAGATTTACAACGATGATTTCATGCCGGCTGTAACCCGAATGCAAAATGGCAGCGAACCGGCCGTCCGGATGAACGGCAATGTTGACGGGAAAATCCCCCAACTCCACCTGACGTCCCGCCGGCCGCAGCGACCATTGATTTGGCAACAGCACCGAACCATCCGGCCGCAGACCGGGCAGCACGGCTTCTGTCGTTGGCGAGGCAAATGCGTTTGCCGCGCCCATGACCATGCCGGCAAACACAAAAATTGACGCGATATCGTTGGCCTTCACACTCAAGTGGTAGTCCTGTCAACCCATGCCCTGCCTTGCCGGGTTTTGCGGGAAGCGGACGTGGATAGTCGGGGTTCGGCGCGGATCGGGACCCTGACTGTTACCGTGCCCCGGGCGGGAATGTTCACCTTGACCAGAACCGCAGTTTTCGTATCCTCAGCGCAGTTGTACTCGGAGAGAATCGTTCCATTTTCAATTGTCTCATAAGTTCCCCGTCCCAGGACAAATCGCACGCGCCCGTCATAAAAGTCCTCCGGCAAATCGTTGATGATGGTAATCGAATCTGTCGTGATGTTCATGGGGTCGGGACAGTTGGCGCGCACTTCCTTCGTCTTGCCGTTGGCGGTGAACAGCGGCCAGACATCGTTCGTTTCGTTGCGCGGCACCACCGTCTGGTCACACGACCAGCCGCCGGCGGTCCGCCGGAAATTGAAAAATCCCGCCGTGCCGTAGATGAACGCGGCGCGATCCTCGTAAATGTCGTACGGCGACGTTTGAATGGTGGCGGTCTTGTGGCCGTGTCCGACCAGCATCAAATCGCACTTCGCCGGCACGAACGGTTCAGCGCAGTCCGACCTGGTGTAAAAATGCTGGCCGATCAGGCGAAACTTGATGGTCGGATCCGCCAACGACGCGGCGTAGTCCTGCGCCGCCCACGCCTTGAGCGGGGCGCTGCTCCAGTCGTGCATTAATACGTAAAAATCGCCCATCCGAAACGACCAGTCGCGCTGGCCGAACTGCTGCGCGTAAATCCGTGCCGAAATGGGATGCCAGTGGATGATTGAACCATCGAGCAATTTTCCCGGCGGCGTCACGTCGTGATTGCCGGGCGTCTCAACATAGGCCACCCGGTAGCCCTTGTGGCAATCCTTGTACATTTCGCTCAACCGGTTTTCCAGATTCAACGTGTCTGCTTCCGAGAAAATCTTTTTCCCGTGCGGTTTGTATCCCCAGTTCGCCCAGTTGTTCCAGCCGTCCAGCGCGCCGTTGAAATCAATCTGATCGCCGGTGATAAGGACGAAACGCGGGTGGATGAGATTGACCGGCTGCTGCATCCATTTCATCTCTTCCCAGGTGCCAACCATCTGGTAGTACTGCCCGGAAGGGTCGGTGTGGAACTGGTTGACAATCTGCTCGTCGGTAATGTGCAGGACATAAAAATTCGTCTCGAATGCCGGAATAACGCTGACCGATTGTGGCTGCACGCTGGCGCTCTCGTCGCAAGCGACCTTCAGCGTGAACAGCTCCGGCGACGCGTCAGCGGGAACACTGATTTGGATTCGCCATCCGGGTTCAGTACTGTTGTCAATCGTCGCGTACGCGGCTGAGATGACCCGGCACGGCCACGTTTTCAAATCGTTGGCGATGCTCGCACTCCAGTCGCGCGCCGAGGGGGAAGCTTTGATTTCCGCCGTGAATTGCCGGTCCGCTGCGTTGTCCAACGCCACGATGGCTGGCGTGGCAAAGCGCGGGCGCCACAAGGCAGCATTATCGGAGATGACGGCGTTTGAATTGATTGCGGCCGGGAGCAGCGTGGCCGTCAAAACACTCTGAAACCATCGCCGTCGAGGAACACCACCCCGCGCTCCGGCCCGCGGCCCGACTGTCGTTCCGGCTCGCGCCAAATCATATCGCGCTGGAGAAGAGTCGCTCGAATTCATTGCGACCCAAGGCGGTAAAAGCAGCTGCCCTGGTTGTCGGGAGGCAGGTTGATTTGCCACTGATTATTGGTAAACACAGGCGCGTTCGTGGTCATCGTCCAAACGACCGGCGGGGCCAAATTCGTTGTCGCATAAAGCACAAAGCCGACCCCGCTGGCCGGCCACGTCAGGGAAATACCCGCGCTGCCGGTGCCACCACCGCCGTCGATGGCCAGGACAGGTGGTTGCTGTGTCACACCAACGTAATTCTCAAACGCCGAATTGGCGGCAACCGTCGCCCAGCTAGCCCAAATCCAATTGGACGACTGGACGCCCGACTGGATGCGCGCCTCGTCCATCGCGCCGGTGAAATAAAGCGCGTTGTTGGTGAAACGGCCGAAATTCAAGTCCGCGTTATTGATGAAATCGGTGACAATGGAACCGCCGCCGGCCGGCACACCGTCCACGTAAAAGGCCACCGTCCCGCCAGCCCGATTCACGGCGGCGGTGACCAGATGCCACTGGCCGAAACCGACGACGCCGGCGGGCGTGGAAATTTCCGAGCCGCTGGAGCCGTCACCTGCATCGAGCAGCACCGCACCGTTGGCGGTGTTATAAGCATTCACAAAGAGCGCAAAGCCGGCGGAGCCGAACCCGCCCTTTTGATTGGCGCAGATCGTCTGGATGTTGTTGGCGCCGGGAGACACGTTCACCCAAGCTGAAACCGTGAAGGCGTTTCCCAGATCACTAACCGCGCCGGCGTCCAGCCAGGTGGTGGAACCGTTGAACGCCTCGCCGTGACCGATGATGCCACTAGTCTGTGCCGGTTTGACACCGGAAAACGCCGGCCATTGGAGCGTGCTGTCGGCATACGGAAAGCCGTTCTCTTTCAGGTGATACACCAGATCGAAACCCGGCCACGCCGCGCCGTTCGTCGTGTACGGCGGCGGGTTGACGGCCGCCGGGTTGCCCCAATAGGCCCAGATGAAATCGTTGGTGGTCGAAACCGACGGCACATTCACCCAAACGCTCGACGTGCCGTTGGTGTTCCACTCGTCAATTTCATGGGGAATCAGATGCGTGCCGCCGGCATCGGTGAAGCGCAAGTCGCCGCCATTCGGTGAGGCAAATTGCTGGTAGGAAAAACCCGGCAGCAGCATGCTCAAATTCACCAGTACCGGCAGATTCGTCAAGGTTTCCCCCCGGTCATACCCGGAGAAAGAAATTTTCATCCGAGAACCAAAATCGGAGGGAGTGATGGTCTCCGTGGTGAACGACGCCGACGCCGACGCCCAGGCACTGGTGAGGCTGTTCGCGGCGTAGAAGCGGTAGAAATAATTCGTCTGCGGTGCGAGGTTGTTCAGAGTTACGCTGAAGGTTCGGGGATTGAAATTGGTGTTTATACCAACAAACCGGCCGCCCTCCCATGCGGCGGGGTTGGTGCCGCCATCCTGGCGCCCGTAATAAACGTACATCGCGGCTTCGCTATCGCCATAAACCCCCTGGGCAAGGGTGCCCGCGAGCGACACAGTATTGCTGGCGACAATCGCGCCGCCGTTGGTCACGGCCAGATTTACCGGCGCCGGCAACGGCTGGTTTAACAAGGGCGACGTCAGCGAGGTGAACTCGGCATCGGTCGGCAACCGGCCGTTGGTTTCCTGAAACTGGGCGACGAGCAGCCGCGCATCGTTGTAAAAATAGTTATGGAGATACCAGGCCGGAACTTTGTTGTCTTGATAGTCAATCAGACAATAATTGGTGCCGCCGCCCGGATTGTAATTGCTGTACATTTCCCACATGAGAATGAATGGCAGGCACTGCCCGTTGTAATTCCAGTTCATCAACCGCTGGATGTAGGCGCGCACCAACGGCTCCTGGGCGGCGGTCGATTGCGACCCCCAGCCGTATTCGCCGATCCACATGCGCGGGCCGGGCACGACGGACATTTTATTGGTCGGCAGATGTGCTTCCATGTAATTCAGCGTGGTGTACAAATCCGAGGCGGACAGGTTCTGGGCGTCGTAGGAGGAATAAGACAAGTAATCCAGGTTGGTGACGTAAGGGATGACATAGTTGATGACCCGCTCATTATTGTTCGGACCGTTGAGCATGGCATCGCGGACGCGGTTGCACTCGGCGTAATTATAGACTTCGACGTTGGTGAAAGCCGTGGCCGCCTTGGCGTCATCCACGGCCTGCTGACGGTTGTTGAGCCAGCCGATCATCCCTTGAATGGTTGTGGAACTGGGGTTGGTGGACCAGCCGTTCACACTCAGATAGCCGTCACCCTCCCAATGCCCGAGATAGAAGGTCTTGCCGGAGTTGTTGTAGTTGGTCAGGAGATAATGGGTCAGGTCATAGATCTCCCGGTAATCCTTGGCGCCCTGGGTGGCATTGTAGCCGCCGCCCCACCACTCGTCCGAGTTCGCAAACGGATAGGCCCAGAAAACAAAATGCCGGAATGGCATGTCAAACACCGTCCGGTAGCTGGGCTCATCGCGCGCCAGCGTCAGCAGGTTGGTGATGTTGGAAGTGAGCGTCACTCCGCTTTGGCCGGAGGTGTTCTGGCCCATGTAAAACTTGATGGCGTCACTGCCCAGGTTGGTGATGGCCTGGGCCGTCTCCACCAACAGGGTGTTGCCGGTAAATTGATACATGCCGGCAAACGTTTCCGTGC